>JAUPLE010000761.1 GCA_030837085.1 Acidobacteriota bacterium
CGTAAAATCCGGTCGCGATGTGGACAAGTTTAAAGAAATGCAGTTGACCCCTTTCCCCGCAGAAAAGATTAAAGCGCCGTTGATAGCGGAATCCCCGGTGAACATCGAATGCGTGGTCCGCGAAGTCAAGCCCCTTGGCTCACATCACATGTTCCTGGCCGAAATTGTGACCGTGCATGGGTCAAAGGTCCACCTGGACCCTAAAACCGGGGCGTTCAATCTTTCCCACGCCAATCCCGTATGCTATTCCCACGGGAAATACTACCAATCCGGGGCTCTTATCGGCAAATTTGGCTTTTCCGTGGAAAAAAAGAAAAAGAAGAAGCGAAAAATTAAGGTTGAAAAATAGGAGAAAAGATATATTATTATAATGCGAGGTTAAATCATGATTGAGAGGAAAGAACCGCGTATAAAGAAGAATTTGATTGTTAGCCTTAGTGAAGATGGTTTCGAAGGTCTTGGTATGACTGACAATATATCCAGGTATGGAATTTGTGTAGATGTGGATAAAAAAATTCCCGTGAATGCGGAGATTGTCTTGTCCCTGGCAGTGCCGGGCGATATACTCAAGATAAAGGGCGAGGTCATATGGTGTAGGGCGTCCCCCGATAATGAGCATAATATTGACGATGAAATAGGCATCCGCATCACGGAAGCGCCGCCGGAATACCGAGCTTTTGTAGAGTATTTCCAACGTACGGATGTCCACCCCGACATCCTTGCAACTTAAGCCATCTTTGAAAAAATTACCCGGGATTATAACTTTTATTTTTTGCTTTTTCCAGGGAGAGGAAACACCACCATAGAATGATACCGGCCGCGCCGCAGCCGAACCACAAGGTATTGGGACCGAGGGAATCGTAAATCTTAGCGCCCAACAAGGGCCCCACTACCATGGAGAGGGCAAAAGCAAAACTGAATAAGCCCATGTATTTCCCCCGCACCGCATCATTCGAATGGTTGGCGATCAATGTAGTCAGGGACGGCATCGACAGCATCTCGCCCATGGTCCATACGGCCACGGTAATACACCCGTATATAAAAGTACTCCCCAACGGCATCAAAGCAAATCCACCGCCCAATAATAATGCGCCCAACGCAATCATTTTTCCAACCGGCCACTTTTTTAATGCATCCATCAGCAGCATTTCAAATAATACGATCATTACCGTATTAACGGCAATCAACAGTCCGATGCGGTTCTCTTTTAAACCATAAACAGTCCGAAAAAACAGGGGAAAAGTATTGAACAATTGTACGAAAATAACCCCGAGAAAAAAGACAAATACCAGTACTTTTAAGAAGTAGAAATCTCGCCACACCGCTTGGGTTGGGGTGCTAACAGGGGCGCCCGCAGGGGATTCTTGCACCGGTCGGGCAGTTTTGAAAAATAGCATAAATACACCCGCTGCCAGTAAGCAGGTGAGCCCATCGATCCAAAAAAGCAGTTTGTAATCGATGAGCGCCAGGTAGCCGCCCACCACCGGTCCGATGGAGACCCCCAGGTTAATCGCCAACCGGTTCAGGGCAAACCCTTTGGTTCTCAGTTCAGGCGGGCACACCTGCGATATGGCCGTTGCATTGGCCGGATGTAGGGCTTCGGAACAAACCCCCATGAAAAACATAACCGCCGTAATCAACCAGTAAGATTTGAGTTGCCCCAATAAAATAAACGTAAAACCTGTTATCGCCAGGCTGAGTTTTTGCACATTGTAGGCCCCTATGGCGTCGGTTAGTCTCCCACCGGCATAGGAGCCCAACAGCGCTCCGATGCCGTAGGCGCTAATCACCTGGCCGGCCTGGGTGGGAGTGAATTGGAAAACCTGGGTCAGGTAAAGGGTCATGAAGAAAAAAACCATGGTGCCGCTGCGGTTGATAAACTCCACCAGCGAAAGCATCCAGGCTTCTTTGGGTAGACCCGAGTAGGCCGAGCGGTACAGGGAAAAAATACGTTTCAATATAACCATAATAGTTGGTCCCGTTTATTGTAGGGGCTTGATTTATCAAGCCCTTCATCGATGTTCATCTTTTGGGTTTGATGAATCAAACCCCTACCCATCAGGGTGTGTTTGGGCATGGGATTTAGTAACAAATTTATGCAGCCTGTAGAATTGGTAATAACAAATGGGCATCACGAATAAAATCAATAAGGTGGAAGAGGTTAATCCCCCAATGGTACAGATCGCCAGGTTGGTCCAGATATCCCCTTTGGAACCCGCATCGCGAAGAGCAACCAACGGCGCCATACCCAGCACCGCGGTTAATGTGGTCATGATAATCGGCCGTGTCCTTTCCTTGGTGCCAATGACAATGGATTCGATGATCCGGGAGGTTTTTCCAATGTGATGATTGATATTATCGATCAATAGGATGGCATTATTAACCACGATACCCATCATCAAGATTATCCCGATATAGCCGGAGGCATCAAAAGAAAAATCCAGCAGCCAGAAAGCAAGAAAGACACCGATCAATGACAGCGGGATAGTCAGCATGATTAAAAATGGCTGAAAATAGTCTTCATAAAGAATCCCCAGCACCAGGTAAATCAGGCCGACAGAAATCCAAATAGCCCACCATAATTGGTATTCTTCCTCTTCCGAGAGCCGCCAGCGCCGTTCATCCAGGCTCTTGCTGAATCCCACCGGCAACTGGAGGTTTTCGTAAAGGGCTTTGTGAAACTTGTCCCCGGATTTGGCCGACCCCAGGTAATCCCACTGGACCATGGCCCAATACTCTTGTTTTTCCCGGGTAATGCCCCCTTTCTGGAGAGCAAATTCGATATCCGCTACATCTTTCAACCGGAATGGGGTACTCCCATAATTCAGTTCCATATTCAGGAGATCATCGATTTCCAGGTTCTTGGCATCTGGGGTCTTGATTTCGATAGCAAGCTCCTTATCTTCGAATTTAATTCGCTGCGCATTGGTGCTTTCTCTCAGGTTGGCGGCGATCAACGCCAGTAAATAAGACGGCGGCAGCCGGTAATAATCTAATTTTTTCCTGTTCAGTTTCAAGGAAAAATACTTTTCCCTACCCCCCCACCAGAAATCCTTGTCGGTTTGAATCTCGCAATCCTTGATCCGGCGGTGGGTCAGGAGATTATCCCTGAGATCATTGGCTATCTTCATTAGCTTATCGAAATTGTAACCCTTGATGTGGATATTAAAGGGCAAATTGGAACCGGTATCCGGGTTGTAATAATAAGGTTCCTGGTCGAAACCGGATACATAAACTCCAATGCCGGCCAGGTTGGTGGCGATCCCCACCAGTTCCTGCTTTAACTGGAGGGGATAGGAGGAATTTTCAATTTCAGGGGGAAAAGTGACAATCATATAAGCATTGGAAGAGGTAATCTGCGTATTAACTTCTTTTTGATAAGGTTTTTCCATGGCCACCTTTTCAAATTTGTCGATGGCTTCCTGCACGTTTTCGAATTCGGCTCCACTGGGAAATCGGAGACCTACAACGATTTGCTCTTTGGAGTACCAGGAAAAAAACTGCCCGAAAGTCACTTCTTTCAGGAAGATTCTCGCCGAAAAAAAGATCATCAGGATGATGGGAATAATGATAATAAGAGGATATTTTATGATGAAAGGGAAAAATTTTCCTTTCTTGAAAAGCGTCTCTTTGGGTTCCTTTCTTAATTTCAAGTCCATCCTGGCGGCCAGCGAAGGGATCAACACAAATGAGACAACGATGGAAGCCAGGAGCGCCAGGGTCATCACATAGGCCAGGGGCAGGTAATACATTTTTAGGCGGTCTTTGAAAAATAGGGCAAAGGAGAAAAATACGATAATGTTGGTAAACGTGGAAGCCAATACCGCAATGAAAACGTTTTTCGCTCCCTGGATGGCGGCCGTTCTCCGGTCGAATCCCTTTTCCCGGTGTCTTAAGATACTGTCGAACACCACCACGGCGTTGTCTACAAACAAACCGAACCCCAGGGCAAACCCGGATAGGGTCAGTATATTTAAATCGATCTTCATGAGATAAATGACTGTCAGCGCGGCAAAAACGGAAAAGAAAACGGATGAAAATATCAGTAGGGCTGCTTTCAGGTCCCTGACTACCACCTGCAAAATGACAAGTATAATCACCAGGGTTAAAAGGGCAATTTTCCCCAGGTGCACCAGCTCGCTTTTCAACTCTTTGCTTTCATCGCTCTGGACGACAAAGGAGATTTGTCCTTTATATTTATTTGCTATCTCGTGGAGTTTGCTCCTGACTCTCTGGGTGACCTCCAGGTGACTGTAACTGCGATCCTTACGAATGTCGAATACCAGGTAGGGTTTCCCCTGGTATCTTCTCTCAAGCCTCATTTCCCCATAACCCAGGTAGACATCGGCCACATCTTTGAGCAAGAGGGGTTTGTTGCCCATTTTTTTTAAAAAAATATTTTGTAAGTCAGTGATTTTTTTTGGGGATTCCGAGAGCGAGAGATTGATTTCAACGGCATCTTTTTCGAATGATAGAGATGTTTTGGAGTAGAAATTCCGGCCGATTTGAGCCAGGATATGGTTGATGGTTAAACCGAATTTTTCCAGTCTCGAAACGTTGGTAAGAATTTTAATTTCAGGTTCAACGCCGCCGTACAAATTGGCGGACTC
>JAUPLE010000762.1 GCA_030837085.1 Acidobacteriota bacterium
GCGTCCGCATTAACGGCGCCAAAGGCGTCATGATGGTTATCACCAAAAGTTCCGGTTCCAATACCGTGCTGGTGGCCGAAGCGGTTAAAGAAACACTGGGAAAAATCATACCTACCCTGGATAAAGAACTGTCGTTCAACGTCTCCCTGGATTTTTCCCGCATCATAAAGATCGTTGCCGTCAGGAGTTCCAGGGATATCATTTCCGGCGGCATCCTGGCCATGCTCTTGATCTTCTTGTTCCTGCGCAATATTCGGCCCACCCTGGCCATCGGTATCACTATTCCCCTTTCCATTCTCACCTCCTTTATCGCCCTTTATATGGTGAATTATACTCTCAACCTTATCACCATCGGGGGGTTGGCATTAGGGGTAGGGATGCTGGTAGACAATGCCGTGGTGGTCATTGAAAACATCTACCGGCACCTGGAAGAAGGCAAATCTCCCCTTGAGGCAGCCAATATCGGTACGTCGGAAGTCGGTCTCGCTATTAGCGCTTCCACTCTCACCACCATCGCCGTGTTTTTTCCCATGATGTTTGCCACGGGAGTGTCCGGCACATTTTCCCGCGGCCTGGCTGTTTCCGTGTCCATCCCCCTGCTGGCTTCTCTCTTTATCGCCCTTACCATCATCCCCCTACTGGCCTCCTGGTTGTTCTCCGTGGGAAAGAAAGAAAAACAAAAGGGTCAGCAAACCTATACTACCCTGGGTTCCCAGCATTTTATGAAATTTCAAAGCCTCTATAAACAACTCCTCATTAAATCATTGAAAAGACGCAAAACAGTTCTCCTGTCTGTTTTAGGAGTTTTTGTGTTATCGATCGTTATTGCTTTTCTCCTGGGCGCGGAGTTTATGCCCAAGAGCGATAATGCCATGATCTTTTTAAAGCTAAAAATGCCGGTGGGCACCAGCGTGGAGGAAACGGACCGGGTCATCAAATATGTGGAAGCGCAGTCGCTTAAAGAGAAAAATGTGTTATCCACCATGGTTAGCGTGGGTCTAAACGAGCAGAATGCCCATGATTCGGCTTCCGGGTTTAATCCCTCCGGCTCTTATGAAGGCATTGTCTGGTCTTACCTCACCACCAAGAGTCAACGGAAAATCTCCGACCAGGAAATTTTGGAACAGTGGCGCCAATATTTCCCGGAACTGAAGGACGGCAAGATGCAATTTGTCGATATTGCGTCAATGTCCATGATGGGCGGCGGCAGTTCCAGCCCCATTGAAATCAACATTTTCGGCAAGGACCTTAAGAAATTAAAAGAGATCGCCCTGAAAATAAAAAAGGATATCCTCAACGTGAAGGGTATCCGGGATGTGGAAATTTCCCTGGAAGAGAGTAAACCGGAAATTGAATTGCGCATTAAAAAAGAGGAAGCATCCAAACTGGGTTTGACTCCTTATGATATTTCCCGGCAGGTGCAGACCTTTACCATCGGCACGGTGGTATCACGGATCATGTTGGAAGGTGAAGAACGGGAAATTCGTGTCCGTTTAAACCGGGAGGACAGGAGCAGCGCCGATGCATTGAAGAAATTACCTATCATCACTCCCCAGGGGACCAAAGTTTATCTTTCCCAGGTGGTTGATTTCCAGCGTGCGCTTGGGGCTGTTAAGATCGACCGTGAGAACCAGGTGAGAAAAGTCAGCGTCAACGCCAATTATGTGGATAGGGACCTGGGTGGTATCGTCAAAGAAATTACCGATCGGACCAAGGCGATTACCGAGAGTCTCCCGGAAGGGTATTTCACCCAGATGGGCGGCGCTTTCCAGGATATGCAAGAAGCCTTCAAAACCATGGCTTTTGCGCTGTTGTTGTCCCTGGTGTTGGTGTATGCGGTTATGGCTTCTCAATTTGAGAGTTTCAAGTACCCTTTCATCATTATGTTTACGATTCCTTTGGGTTTGATCGGCGTGGTGTTTTCGCTGGCCATTGCCGGGAAGAATATTAGTTTGCCTGCCATAATGGGTCTCATTATGTTGGGTGGAATCGTGGTGAATAATGGGATCGTTATGGTGGATTACATTAACCAGTTGATTGGTCGTGGGGTGCACAAATTTGAAGCGGTAGTGGATGGAGCGGCGGTGAGGTTGCGCCCGGTTTTGATTACATCATTAACCACCATCATCGGGATGTTTCCTATGGCCATTTCCACGTCAGAAGGTTCTGAGATGCGATCGCCCATGGCGATAGCGTTGATGGGAGGATTAACCGCGGCGACGTTCTTGACGTTGTTTATCGTTCCCATCATTTACTCGTATTTTGCAAAGATAAAAACGAAATAAATAAAAGTTTTAGGAGGTGTCGGAACCCTTTTTCAAAAGGGTTCTGACCCGCCGGGGGCAAGAAACCCTTTCGAGAAAGGGTTTCTTGACTTCTCAAAGCTTTTAATAATTATTAATTGTCAATTGTTAATGGTTAATTGTTAACTGTTGTCGGAGAGATAAGAACGGGCATACCACGAATACTCGCTTCTTCATGTGCGTCCTTTGGGGCAAATGTCCCCTGTAACCAGCTCGTTAAAAGCCAACTCTATAAAGAAGCAATTTTTTGGACATCTGTATCATGGAAGTTCCACACGCCAGACCTTTTTCTTCGAATCGATCGGAGAATCCACGTAATGAATTGGCAGCCTCTCATCGGCGGTTCTTCCCACTGTGTCCCCTTCAGGTAACGCTTCGCCACGCTCGGCAACATAGGCTAGTAGATTAAACATCACCTCGAAGGCATCCTCCTCGGATGACTTGCCTACAACAAGAAGCAAATCAGGGAGTTCCAGTTGCTTCAACCCCAGACTCAGCAAGCTGAGGCGGCCATCTTTCTCGCGTGCAATGCTAATCCCGGACCAAAGCATCACTCTCTGCGCTACGTCTTGATCAGAAGCTACTAACTTGAAAAACTCAGGATCGTGGGTGGCTCCAGCGTTGCCCCAGTAGACACCCACTGCCGGAGACGCCTTCGTGACGGCAGCCAAGAGTGATGTAAAGCGTGATAGCCTAACTATCGGCTTGGAATCGGGCGCGGCGTGGAACGCGACAAGAAGATGAGCACAATGGGGAGGAAGCTTCCAGCCGTTCTCGAAAGAGGATAGACTGAACTGAACCCCATCGTCAGCCTCGCCCTTGGGAACAGGGACGGGCATCAAAGCGACGAACAATTCCTCCCCCGTATTGAGGTGTAAGGTAATGGCCTGGTCGCTCGCGCCTTTCCCGGAATTGTCAACTCTGGCTTGTAGATTTTCGCCAGGGGCTGCAAATCCGCGGAAGGCTTGCACGATCTCCTCCGTCTCGGGAAGGCGTGCTTCGGAAAGCAAGATAAATGCAAGGTTGAGTGACGCTTCTTTCTTCTTCTCCGGAGCGTTCTCGCGCTTGCCGAACAGTTTATTGAGAATTCCCATATCGTTCCCTCTTTGAACCACTACAACAACGATGCAGGCACAGCACACTATGACTGCTAGAAATAGTCTAACACGTTGTCTCATTGATCATGTCCAAGATTCCGGCGGATCGGGGGATCAAAATCTTCTGGCATGTTTCGTCCCCCATTTCGCCCTTCCAACTCAGTTTCTCTCCTTCTAAGCATCGCCGATTCCAATTCCGCGCAAACTTCCACCCTGGTGCCTGACCTTACCCCTTTTCGCTCTGCAAACTCAGATTTTCTCCACATACTCATCGCCGGATTCACTGGAAGAATATATTTACCATACCTTCAGAAAGAAAGTCAACCCCCCACTGACCACTTTTTTAAAAATGAGTATTTCTACCTAAAGCCCTGCTATGGCCTTTTGGATTAGCTGAATGTTTATTTTTAGGCTTGCAACTCCTCAGTCTACTGATTATCTTTCTCTCCTGAAATTCAGTGATATTCAACTCCCTCTCTTGCACTTCAAAACTATTTGCCAATTTCCGTTGTCCTTCCAGCAGGGCTTTGGAATACCTGGCAAATGTTGAAATGTCTCCATTCCCCAAGGGTGCCTGCAAGGAAATGAAATCACTGCCTTTTTTCAAATGTTCATACGTGGCAAAAATTTGGCGCAGATCGTGAGACCTAAAATTTTAGGGTCTATAAAAGAATCTGTGGGTGAAATGAGAATAGCCAGAGGACAAAAAAATGGCCTCCCTTCGGGAGGGAATGTTTGGGTGGGGGGAATTAGGCAACCTCCTTATCCCCCCACACCCCCCAACCACCACCTTTCCATCTGCAAGCCCCCCCGGATCGAATTCGGACCCCAAAAAAAATATCGGAACTGGAGGCGAAAATCCAGGATAAACAATGCTTTTCGTTTCATTTACCTCCATGGCTATCCAAAAATTCTTTTGAGGAGGCAATTTTTGTAATAATAATTATGACACAGTCTCTTCATCAAACCCAAAAGATGATATCGTCGGGGGCTCTCTGAAGACCTGGTAAAATGTGGGAAAACAGGCTATAAATGGCAGACACGGGGGCCTGCCCCTACATGGGTGTGATTCGTTTCAAGTCAATCATGAATCCTTAATTTTTATTACAATGGATTTGTATAGATAATCCTGACCATTTTCTTATCATCGTTGTTCATCTCTCCCGGGGTCTTAAGATTTCCGGGAAAGTGTTCTTTGAGTTCATCTATTCTACTTTTAGTGGGTAAATTTTCCATTGTTACCCTATCTCTCCTTATTCCTCTTAAAAGTGAAATAAGCAGTTCCAGGCTGCGGGGTCCATATCCTAGCTTCGTATTACCAATGGTTTTAAGCACTCGTTTCTCGATGTAGGCAATCTGTCCAAAATATTTATCCAATAATTTTGCAAAAAGGTAGATCGATTCCTCCGGGGTGAAATCCTTGAGTTCGCAGTTAATACCATATATCCTTGAGAAAAAATCAACATTTTTGGGATGGTCTTTTTTAAATTCATCCTTGTTGGGATCCCGGCTCATTGCAAAAATTCCTGGAAATGGTTTCAAAGTGTTTTTCAAACCATTTCTATAATACTGGCCACACCACATTAATTCGAGCAGAAAACTAAATGCGGATATGCCATTTACCAAAGAATCGACTTCATCAAGAAATATGAAGGTTTTCCTTCCATCTCTTTGGGAGGTATCAACTTGATCAAAGAAATGAATTAATCCATCTAATCCAGTAAGTTGAGCAATATTACATTCTAAAAGCTCAAAACCGAAATGATTAGCCATACATTTTGCAAGAAAGGTTTTGCCAGAACCAGGGCTAGCTTTTACGAGAGAAATTAAGGGGCGTCGCCTATCTTTCTCCTCCTGGTCAAGAAAAGCCTGAATAGTATTGACCAGGTTTAGTGTGGTTTGCTTTCGATTGTCATCAATGATTGTATATTCATTCAAAACAGTATGCGCCCGCCAAACCTCAAGGCGTAGGTCTCCTTGTTGACTTGAAATACAACAAGTATTATCCTTGTTTTTGGCCTGAGACCAATTACTATCCTCTACGCTCCATTTTAAAGGTTTAGGCGCTTTTATAGTGGAACTTAGACTGGTTAATTTAATTGCATTATTTATATCTGCCGATACCTGCATAACCTTTTGCCCCTTCTCCCATATTGATAAACAGTCATTACACCAGTTTAAACCGTTATCAAGAGCGATAGAGCAATTCTCGCCAAAGGAGTAATCCTTCTCAAATCCTAATAAACCGCTCTGCTTCTTACCAAGTTCTAAAATCAATAATGAAGCAAGGAAAATGCTTGAACGTCCTCGAGTAAAATATGCTGGTTTTTCGCTTGTATTTATTACCCATAAATCCGCATCATCCGTCTCCCCATCGTAGGCTATGCAATTATTATCATTAAATAGAACGGCTAACTTCGATTTGGGTACATCGGGTTTGTTATTTCTAATGAATTCTAATCCATCCCAGGTGATTCCTGAACCACAAAGTAATATCTTACCCTCAGCGCTCTTCCTCGAAATCCTGGGGTCAATAAACTGAATAAATCTATCATTGTCATCAAATTTCCGTTCAAGTGACGAAAACCAACCAGGCTTTTTTAGTTGTTTAGATCTATGAAACCAAAGCAGACCATTTTCTGATTTCAGAGGTTGGATATTCTCAATTAAAGCCTCAACCAAATCATCGTTTATTAAGCCTTTATCAAAATCAGACAATACAATCGCATCTATTTTTACCTGTTTAATCGCTATATCTGTAAAACAATCTTTAACTCTTTGAGCAATGATCTTTTTCTTATTATTCTGTCCGTTTTCGCTTGGTTGCCAATTCAGATGCCAATCATACCTGCACATCGCCCGCGGCAGAGTTCCGGGGTGACCAAGAAACGTCCTTACCATTCGCGTAGTAGCACAGATATCTTTTTCCCTTGCTAAATTAAACAAATTCTTTTTCTCAGGATCTATTGGAGATTCATTAGGGGTACTTATACGGAATGGATTAATCCCATTTAATGCCTCTGCCTTAAATAATTTTTCAATATAATCATTGTCATCCGGATGCCAAACGCCGATACCAAACACATTATAATTGACTCCCGGTTTTTGTTTTTCCCTGGATTTTAAAAATCCCCGGATAGCGCTAGCTGTTAGCGACGCACCACAAAGGCTCTTGGTTGCTACCCTTGCATCATCAAAAGCAGTATGGAAATGCTTTTCGTCAGATAATTTTGCACTCGTTTCCGATCGCTCCGGCATCATTACCCAATCTTCATCAATAATCCAGTCACCAACCACTAAAATGTTTATGTCTTCCTTTTTTTCTCGACCCATAGCTTTCACATCGTTCATTCTTTCCTCCAAAAGACATTATATCAAAAAGGAATATTTTTTCAACACTAATTTTGTTTGAAAAATTGTCTATGCCGTTTTTCTTCCCTGGCCGCATTTTGCCTAAATTCTCTCCGGTACAGGCGAACAAATTAAAACCTTGAAAGATGGATTGGCGAGGAATTCTGGAGTTTAATTGACGCGCGACTTAATCTATATTATGAAAATCCAAGCGCTGGTCAAACTAAGGAAAAAGTTAAGGAGAAGCTTGATGCTTCAGTCAACTCTTTCAACTTCAAAATGATGAAGAAACGGAAGAGGACAGGCCAAGAAAAGCACTCTTTTCGATTTGTCAACAATTTTGTTGAAGTGTGGAAAAAGATGCCAGAAATAATAGGTAAAATTTTGCCTGTCCACCATTGATCCCTGCCTGACTTCTAATTAGGTCGAATTCGCCATAATTAAAATTCGGAATGTGGATTTTTTCCCAGATACCAGGGTACTCCTCCAACGATGATAGTCGCATGAATGAGATTGAGCTACACTTCCAGCCTGGAAAGCCATTCCCCCGCTTGAACCAGACTGATCCCTTTTAAATGCCACGGCTGCCTCAAATCGTGGACAACCTGGAAATCTTCTACTCCAGGAAACCACTCACAAAAGAAAAGCAGGGACTTTGAAAAATTGTTATCAGACAATTTGATCTCGATTAATTGTTTTGCCAATAAACTTGGTGCCAATAACGAAAACTATTTTTTCATATTGACTTTTTTGCAGTCCATTGCAAAAAAGTCAAGACTTTTTCGCAACGGGCTGCATTTTAGTCGGATTTTCTAAAAAGTGGGTAACGCCCGCCCCCTATTTCTCCCTTCCCAAACAGAAATTCGGGGGGCTCTTTTCGAGAAATAAAATTTTGCCTGATAATCATATAGAGGAATCTTGAAATAAGAGAAGTGGGATTTCTTTTGACGCCAGGTTGGCGTTATTGAGTTCTTTGACTTACCCGTTAGTCTTGCTAATAGTCGGTATTCCTTTGGAATTGGTATCTCTACTCATCCATCTTACGCGATCTATCCATTTTTTTATTGACACCCGTGACAAAATATGGTAAATTATATTCTCGATGTCATCAATGATGACATCCCTTCAAAGCTTCTAAAGCTATGAAGACGAGGCCAAGGGATTCCGGTTCCCGATAACCCTCACCAACCTGCCCTGGAAACCAGGAAAAGGTGGTTAAACCGGACGGGGCTGAAAAACTCCCCAGATAGTGTTTAGGAGGCAACATGCTATCTTATATGATAATGTGATGCCCGCAAGGGCCAAATTCAATTTTTCCCATACTACTTTTCTACCCCCGGATGAATAGGTATATCTTATTCACTTGAGGGGAAAACTATACCAATAAAAACATGGAGGAACTATGTCTGAAAATAGTCTAAATTATTTAAGTAAAGAAAAAATAAACGTCGCCGTACTGGGTGCTGCCGGCGTCGTCGGCCAGGTCTTTGTCCAGGCGCTCAGTCATCACGCCTGGTTTACCCTGGCCGCTGTCATTGGCTCCGACTCAAAAGCCGGGAAACTCTACAGCGCAGAAACGCAATGGCTCCTGCCCTCCCCCCTACCGGAACCGGCAACAAAACTGATACTGGAAAACCTGGATATGGATTCTTTGAAAAAAAGGGGAATCCGTATCATCTTCTCGGCCCTGCCCGCGGAGGCGGCTAAAACCATTGAACCTACTCTAAGAGAAAAGGGTTTCTATATCTTTTCCAACGCCGGGGCGCTGCGATACGAAAAGGATGTACCCATCCTCATCCCGGAAGTGAACCCGGAAGCATTGGCCAACATCAAAAACCAGGGTTTCCCAAATAAGGGTTTTGTGGTGACCAATGCCAATTGTTCCACCACGGGTCTGGCCGTGGCCCTGGCCCCATTAAAGAAATTTGGGATCAAAGAGGTATTTGTTTCCACCTATCAATCCATCTCCGGCGCCGGATACCCGGGATTGGCCAGCTTTGATATTATGAACAATACCATCCCCTATATCCAGGGCGAAGAAGAAAAAATGATCGTAGAACTGGAAAAGATACTGGAATTGGGCGCAGCGGTTTACCCCCACTGCGTCCGGGTGCCGGTTTTATTCGGCCACCTGGAAACCGTGTGGCTCTCCTTTGAAAAACCAGTGGAAACAGACGACATCCGCGGGGCCTGGCAAAAATTTGAATGCGCACATCCCGGACTTCCTTCCCTGCCGCTTCACCCGGTGGTGTACAGCGATGAGTCCCGTTTCCCCCAGTCGAAGATGAGCTTTTGGGGATCGCCTTCCGGCATGCAGGTCTTCACGGGCCGCCTGAGAAAGGAAAAAGAACGCGTGGGCTTTTCACTGCTGGTTAATAACCTGGTCAAGGGCGCTGCCGGCGGCGCTATTGCCAACGCCGAACTGTTCCTGCACACATATGGATACGAGTGCGGACTCAACACCGGGGGGCAGGAGGTGAATGATGAAAAAGATCGTGGTTAAATTCGGCGGCTCCAACCTGAAACAAAAAGAAGATTTCGCTAAATTAATCCGGGTGATTACCCTTTACCGCCAGCCGATTATCATTGTAATCTCCGCCCTTTACGGCGTCACCAATATCCTGGCCGATGCAATCCGCACGGTTAAAACCAATGAAAAAGCGATCCGGGATTTGCTGCAAAACCTGCAAGACGCCCATTACCGGGTGATCGATCTTTACAGCGGTACAAACAATGCGGAAAAGGCGCAGGAGGCCAAGCAGAAAATCGCTGAACGGCTGGAAGAACTGGGAAAATACTTGCTGGGAATTCATTACCTGGGTGAAATCCCTGATTTCGTCGAAGACCGGGTGTTGAGTTACGGTGAACGGCTTTCATCGCTGGTGCTTACCTCTATCCTGGATTTCAACCAAATACCCTGCCGGGAATGTTTACCTGA
>JAUPLE010000763.1 GCA_030837085.1 Acidobacteriota bacterium
GTTCTCCGGTCGAATCCCTTTTCCCGGTGTCTTAAGATACTGTCGAACACCACCACGGCATTGTCTACAAACAACCCGAACCCCAGGGCAAAACCGGATAGAGTCAATAAATTCAAATCGATCTTCATGAGATAAATGGCAGTCAGCGCGGCAAAAACGGAAAAGAAAACGGATGAAAATATCAGCAGGGCCGCTTTCATATCCCGGACCACCACCTGCAAAATAAAGAATATAATCACCAGGGTTAAAATGGCAATCTTGCCCAGGTGCACCAACTCGTTTTTCAAATCTTTGCTTTCATCGCTCTGGACGATAAAGGAAATCTGCCCTTTATATTTATTCGCTATTTCCCGGAGTTTACTCCTGACCCTCTGGGTCACCTCCAGGTGACTGTAACTGCGGTCCTTGCGAATATCGAACACCAGGTAGGGTTTCCCCTGGTACCTTCTCTCAAACCTCAGTTCTTCATAGCCCAGGTAGACTTCCGCCACATCTTTGAGCAGGAGTGGCTTGTCACCCATTTTTTTCAAAAAGATATTTTGCAGGTCAGTGATTTTTTTAGGGGATTCCGACAGCGAGAGATTGATTTCAACGGCATCCTTATTAAATGAGAGGGATTGTTTGGAATAGAAATGCCGGCCGATTTGCCCCAGGATATTCCCGATGGTCAGCCCGAATCGTTCCAATTTTGAGACGTTGGTAAGAATTTTAATTTCAGGTTCAACGCCGCCGTATAAATTGGCGGACTCGACGCCGGGGATAGAACTCAGCAGGGGTTGGATTTCCTGTTCCGCTATTTTTCGCAGTTGGTAGATGGAGTAACTTTCCCCGTATAAACCCACGCCCATCAGGGGCCGCTGTTCGAAATCCTCGGGCACCACTTCGAAAATTCCCACCAGTTGCACGGCCCTGGGTAGGTCCCTTTGCAGTCGGTTCAGCCGTTCCCGCAGCACCAGGTGGGCAAAATTCAATTTGATATTCCGTCCGAACTCTACCTTGATCTCACCGGAGGCGCTCAAGGCCCTACTTTTGATCTTTTCCACGCCCTTTACCCTCATTATCTCATTTTCCGCCGGGATTAATACTTTCTGGAGGATGATGTCCGGCGAAACCCCGGGCCAGTTGTATTGGATAGTAACGGAGGGCAGATTCTGCTCCGGGTCCGGCACCAGGCCGATGGTCATATGGTTATATGAGTATATTCCTAGGAGAATGATAATGGCGAAAAATACCAGAGCCAGCACCGGGCGATCGATTATTTTTCCCATGGTTTTTATCCTTTTGCCGGTTTCCTTTCCCGACGCTTCTCCAAATAGCCTTCTACCATTTCATAAAAAACCGGTATCAGGAAAAGGGTAAGGATAGTCGCCAGTAAGGGGCCGCCCACCAGGACCAACGCCAGGGGGCGCTGTAGTTCCGAACCCATTTCGCTTGCAATGGCCATGGGGATAACGCCGACAATGGAGGTAAGGGCGGTCATTAAAATAGGCCGCAAACGCACCCGGGCGCCGGTCAGCACGGCTTCCCGCAGTTTCATCCCCCTTTCCCGCAATTGGTTGAAGTACTCGATTTCAACAATGGCCGCGTTATCCACGAAGCCCACGGTTACCATGAACCCGATGCCGGCAATGATGTTTAAGGAATTCCCGGTGATTAACAGCATCAGGATACCGCCCAGCAGTCCCATGGGCACGGTTAGCATAATAATAAGCGGTTGGAACACGCTCTCAAATTCGGCGGCCTGGATCATGAACATCAGCAGGATAGCCAACCAGATGGCCTGGGTCAAGGAATCAAAGGCTTTTCGTCTCTCTTCTTCCTCGCCCGAAATTACCACCCGGGTATTGACCGGCAGGTCGATTTTTTCCAACTCTTTTTCCGCCTTGCCGATAATCTTATCCAGCTTTTCTTTGGGGGCGGCCGCGGAAACCAGGAAAAACATATTCTGCCGTTCTTTTTCGATGCGCTTGATGGAGGGCCGTGTCTCGATATCGATCAGGTCCTTCAGGTAATAGGTCTGGTTGTTGATGGGCACGGGAAGGGACATCAAACGGTTCATTGCCATGATACCGTCCACCGGAACCCGGACATAGATATCATAGTTTTTTTGCACCAGTTTGATTTCACCCGCTTTCTCTCCCCGGACGGCCTGGTTGATATAGTTAGCGATATAGTCCTTGGATATATTCAATTCATTCAATAATTCTCTATTAAAGGTAATGGCATAGGTAGGTTTTCCTTCGGTGGTGGTGGTTTTGAGGTCATGCAAGCCTTCGATGTTTTTTATTTGCGCCAACACCTGTTTGACCGCTTCCTTGCCCCGTTCGATATCGTCGTAGAAAACTTTCAGTTGGAAATTGTCGCCGCCGGTAGACAGGTACTGGGAAAGGGTGTTTTGCTCCTGGAGCAGCGAAAAATCCAGCAGTTCCGCTTTATTTAAAATTTCGCGGGCCTCGTTCATCACAATGGACCTTACAGCCGGAGATTGACAATTGACGATATAGTGGATGGAGTTCACCGAAATATCTTCGCTCCTGCCGGCCTCCTTGGAAACGGCCCCGGATTCAGTGAACACGGACTCCACGCCTTTAAGGGCCATGAGTTTGGTCTCGATCTCGGCGGCCATGCGGTTGGTCTCTTCGAATCCATAAAAGGGGATGGTATTGGCTTTGATCTCGAATTTGACGCTGTCGGGGATAGGCAGTAGTTCCTTGTCCAGCAGCATGAAACCGCCTACCATGGCGGTCAACATAACGATAGATAGGCCGATGGCAATGGCGCACCGGTTTAACATGCGTTCCAATAACCGGTGGCGGTACTCATCCAATAGGGCATATATCCGATTAAAACCTTTGTATATCGGCTGTAAAACAACATTTAATGCCGCTCCCAGGTATTTAAATGTATATTTAAAGAAAAGGTAAAAACCCGCCATAATAAAATAGAGGATGTAGCCTAAAATCCTGAAGGGGATCATCAGGATGAAATTTAATCCCTTCAAAGGAGTATTGAGAAAATGGAACCATTTCTTTTCCGTGGCAAGAGGCGGCAAGACATCGTCGCTAAAAAGGGTTTTAGAACCTTTGCCAATGGCGGCAAGGGCCGGCAGCAGGGTGACGGCCACCACCATGGAGGCCAGGAGAGAAAAAGTGACGCTTAGGGCCTGGTCCCTGAACAATCTTCCTGTGACGCCGTAGAGATAGATCACCGGCAGGAATATGGCGACCGTGGTAAGAGTGGAACCGACGATAGGCACGCTGACCTCCTTGGTTCCCTTGATAACGGCCGCTGCCAGGCTCTCTTCCGTTTTTTTGAATCGGGAAACGGCTTCAAGGACGATAATATTATTATCCACGAACATACCGACCCCGAGGACGAGTCCGCCCAGGGACATGATGTTGATCTGGACATCAAAGGGAAGCATCAGCCCAAAGGTGGCGATGATGGCAATGGGAATAGCCACGGATACCAGGATAGGGTCTTTATAATTTTGTAAAAAAAGCAGTAGGACAAGAAACGCAAGCAGCGCGCCCTCGATCAGGGAGGAGGTCAGGGAGTCGATGGAAGCGACGATCAACTGGGCTTCTTTGGAAATAATATTAAATTGGATGCCGGGCAATTCTTTTTCCAGTGTGGCAATGGCTTTTTCAGCTTCTTTGGTAGCATTAACGATATTACCCCCGGATTCCCTGTAAACCAGCAATGAGATAGCCGGGTTGGCATTGAACCGGATATCGCCGTCTTTTATTTTATCTTTATAAAAGGCGCGGCCGATGTCTCCGATGGTAATATTTCGTCCGGTCAGGCTGCGCACCAGGATTTTTTCGATCTCCTCGGGCTTTTTCAGCTCCCCTTCGATTTTTAACGTATACCTGAATTTATCTTTTTTTACCGTTCCGCCGGTGGGGGCATAGTTATTCAATGCAATAGCGGTGCTGACTTCCGTTAAACTGATACCCAGGTTTTTTATTTTTTCCGGGTCGATTTCCACGGATATCTCTTCGATATCACCGCCCCTGATTTCTACCGATGAGATGCCTTCCAGTTGTTCCAGCCTGGGCTTGATAATAAATTCAGCCGTTTCTTTCCGGTCTTTCAGGTTCACGGTATCGCTGCTGAGAATGGCGATCATAAACGGGGAGGCCGAAGGGTCCATTTCCATGATAATCGGGGGTTCAGTATCTTCGGGCAGCCGGCTCCTGACCTCTTCGGTTTTTTCCTTGGTATGGAGCAGGGCAAAGTCCATATCCGTGCCCCAGTGAAATTCCAGGGTAACAATGGAAACTCCTTCCTGGGAAATGGAGTTGATCTTTTTAACGCCAGAAATGGCGGACAAAGGTCCTTCCAATGGGGAGGTGATTGCTTTCTCGATCTCTTCGGGCCCGGAACCGGGATAATGTGTGAGGACTGTTATTTTCGGGAAACTCAAATCCGGCAGCAAATTGACGGAGAGTTTGAACAAAGAGATCGCACCCAACAATATTACGCCGATGTAGACCATAATGGTTCCCACCGGTCGTTTGACGGATTGATTAATGATGCTCATCGTTTTTTCCTGCTGGTTTATTTTTGATCGATGATTTCGAGTATTTTTACTTTGGATTGATGGGCCAGGGTGAGGTGGCCGGAGATAACCACCAGGTCTCCTTCTTTAACGCCGTTATTCAATCCTTTTTCAATGATCTGGTCTTCGTCGTTTTTTTCGCCCAATTCCACGTATTCCCACATGGCCATGTTATCTTTTTCATTGACGATAAAAATCAGCGGACGCTGTCGGACGATAATGGCGTTCCTGGGGACCCGCATGACATCATTGAATACTTTGTATTCCACATCGATGGCAGCATGCATGCCGGGCAGTATCGAATTGTTTGTATTTTCAATATCCACGTAAATGGAGATGGTTTTATTCTGGGGATCGATTTCCGGGCTGATGGATTGAATCTGGCCATAATAATATTGGTCCGGGAAGGAGTCGAATTTAATCCTGACGGCGGTTCCTTTTTTCAGGTGGGCCACTTCCGATTCCAGGGCAAAGCCTTTCAAATAGAGGGTCTGGAGATTGACGATTTTTAACAGGTCCAGGCCCCGGGTTACTTTAGCGCCTTTGCTGATGACGATATCCGCGATAGTCCCCTGGAAAGGACTTTTAATGGAGGTCCGCTTCAGATCCAATTTGGCTTGTTTTAACTGGATATTAGCGTTGGATAAACCTTCCTGTGCCTTGCGAATTTCTTCTCTTAAGACGCCGGCATAAATCATGGCCTGTTCGTACTCATTATTGATTTCATCCAGTTGTTTTTCGGAGATTTTCTTTTTTTCGTAGTCTTTCACGGCGTTGAGGTATTTTTCTTTCAACAGTTCCAGCTTTGCTTTATCTTCGCTGGACAGGGTTTCGCTTTTTTGCATATCAGTGCTTTCAGCCACCAGGTATTTCGATAAAGCCTGCAGGCGGTCGGCATCGGCACGATCCACTTGCAGTTGGATTTCCGAATCGTCCAGTTTTACCAGTTCCGCATCCTTTTGGACCTGGGCGCCGATGGGGTAACGGATTGCTTCCACGGTGCCGTCCACTTCCGCTTTCAGGGTCGCTTTCTCCCAAACATCGGCCGTGGCTGAAATAGGAAGTCTCATGGGCAGGTCGCCCTTTTTGATTCTTAATACGGTAACCGGGAGGGCCGTTTCTTTGCTTTCACTTTCCTTGCTTTCGCCTTCTTTGGAATCTTTATTCTCTTCGGCTTTAATAATTTCGGTGGCTTCTTTTTTATCTTCCTTAAAGAACACCTTATAGCCTCCCCATATGAGGGCCGCAATCATGATGACAAATGCAATGATCTTGAATACCTTATTCATGTTCATATACATACTCCTTTTTCGTCTTTCGTGGGTTAAAACGATTCGTAATCACATATTACACATACTGTTTATACCACACTACATTCTTTTTTTAAAGAGAATTATACGGGAAAAATTGAGAAAAAGTTTTAATGTCTATTATGAAAATAAAACTTACAGCCGCGGATGAACTTAACCGATATAAACCAAATCCGAACCGTAAAATATCAACACCAGCTTTATCACCTGGGTCTTTTCCATCCTCTTCCGGAATTTTTCGTCAATACAGTAATGTCGAAGTTGTTCTTCCGCTTCGGATTTCAATTTTTCAATAATCTCCCGGGCAGGTTTTGCCGGTTTCTTTTTCCGTTTCCCTTCCGGTTTGATATATTTAATTTCCAGCACATAGGAAAACTTCAAACCTTCATATACGGCAATGAAAGGTTCCATCACGATATCGGCATAGCCTTTGTTCAACTCTTTTTCCGTATGGATGGTGAACAGGTTGCTTAATCCCAGGTAGACATTCAAAAACGCCTGGATGGACTTTTCACCCGTAATCAAATCCCGCAAACTCATGCTTTCACGTATGAGTCCGCATATATAATTAAAAAGAGGTTCCCATTCGCCGTCATATCCCAGGTTGGTCATTAACCCGGCATATTTCGAAAGGTCCAGGGTAAATACACCGGTTTCACGATAGGCTTGCTTTATATAATCATAGAACAAGCGTTTGACGGTTTCATTGGGAATTTCCAAACGCACATTATCTTTTTCAATTCCCTTGATGGTTAAAAGGCCGAAATAAAATAGTAAGGACTTGAAATTATTTGCATTCATCATCTCTTCCAGGGGGAATCCCTGGGAAATGATGGAGGAAGTTCCGCCTTCCTCTATAATTTCTTTTAACTTGCTGAAATTTCCATTGGTAATAGGCGTTTTTGTTTCGCCCCTGTCCAGGATAATGAGATGTCGTAATTTCCCATAATCGATGCGCACATTCTGGTCGATTAAATCAACAGGGATATCGTGGCCTAAAATGCACTTGTTGATAAAGTACAGAACCATATCCGGGTTATACAGGTTAACGTCATCTTTTTCGGAAAACAGGTAGTTACCGTACCATTGGGTCATGATTTCCAGTACGTATTCGGTTGGGCGCGTAATTATTCCATTGGCTCTATAATAGTCGATCATTTCAATTACATCTTCCCGGGTAAACCCCAACATCCGGTTTAAATCGGGTTCCAGCGATACATTGGTCCCAATGTTGAACCCGCTGGTCACATCGTCCAGCGTTACCGGCGACACGCCGGTGATGAATAACCGGGTAATGGGGGCCTTCATACCGGTGGTCCCTGCTTTTAATATATTAAAAAACGATCTGAAAAATCCTTCGCCGTGGGTCAGTTCTTCATACGCATCTTTCCCGGAAGTAGTCAGTATGGTATTGGCAAAATTATCATATTCATCGATGATGATATACAACTTCTGTTGGGAACTTTTACAGCGTTTGACTATCATCGATAATATGTCGGCTCCCGAACGGCTCGTTTTTATTTGTTCCATGAAATAATCCACATTTTTCCCCAGGTAGTCCCAATAACTCTCGGCAAATAACTCGGCCTGCCCCTGGATATGATTTAAAAAAGAGGCGTCGATTTTGTCGTGCGCGGGATCGATGGCGGAGAAATTGAAGGGCAGGACCAGATACGAACTCCTTTCTGTCGTCGGATGGGTATGAATCCAGGTGTCTTTATATAGTTCGTCGAAATTTTCTTTAAATTGCACGTCATAATAGCCATGCAGGACGGCAAGAAACAGGGATTTTCCGAAACGGCGGGGCCGGATAAAAAACAAATATCGCCCGACTTTTTCGATTACCGGGATATACTGGGTTTTATCGACGTAGTAATAATTTTCCCGTCTCAGCAAATCGTAATCCGAAATACCGTAGGGTATTTTTTTCATTCCTATTTCATTCATGGGTTCCATTATATACCAGTCGCCTTAGTTTTTCAACAGACTAGTGGTGAATGATGAATGATGAATGATGAAAAGAAAATTCGAAATCCGAAATTCGAATTTCCGACAGCAAACAATTATGCTATAATAGGAGTATGAGAATAAAAATGAAAAAAACAAAAGGTGTACTCCTTTTGAAGGATTATGATGAGGTTGAAGAGATCAACTTTGAGTTGGATTATTTACTCTCATTATCCGTCGCTGAAAGGTTTCGCCTGATGCAGGCAAAAAATTTGGAGATGATACGATTATTGGAACAGCATGGACACAGAAGGCCTTCTGAAATTATTAAACGAAAATAAAGTCGATTGATGAAGTCTGGGAAAATAAGATCAAATCGAAATTTGGTCAAGTGGAGGTGTATTTCCCTTCTCTTGATGACCTTATAAAAATGAAAGAGGCTGCTGGCCGGAATAAAGACCTGGAAGATATAAAATTTCTTAAACAAATAAAAGAACGGCAGGATAATACCGAAAAATAAAAAACCTGGTGGAGATAAAAAAATAAACCGGTTCCTTTACATCACTATATTGCCGGGGCATTGAAAGCCGCCGGCGACCCGCCGGAGAAAATTGCCGCAATTACAGGACTTTCCCTCGCCGATATCGAAAAGCTTTAATATACAACTATACCCCACGTGAAAGTATCCTATACGCCCCTGGTCCTATTCTTGTTGAAATGGTAATTCATCATGATGCAAGCCTCGCACTGAAATGATGAAAATTTTAGCCAGCAAAAAACGGAGCACCAAGGCGCCAAGTTTTTTTTAATTATAAACCTCTTAGTGTACCTTGGTGCCTTCGTGCCTTTGTGGCAAAAATTTTAATGCTGGGAAAAAGGTAGGGATTATGTTATAATTTCATTTTCTTTTGAAAGGAAGGGTTAACGATGAATGCAAATCCATGCGTCGATTTTAAATGGGATGAGTTATTGGGGCGTATCTGCAAACAAAATGTGATCCCTGTTATAGGCCCCGGTCTGTATACGGTGAGGACATCCGATGCCGGCGATACCCTGTTATACCCATACCTGGCGAAAAAAGTCGCGGAAAAAATAGGGCTTTCCCCCGGCCATGAGAACCTGTCTTTTGCCTCGGCTGTGTTTCAATACCTGGAAAAAAATCACGACGATTACCTGGGGATGAATGATTTCCTGTCGGATCAGCTCAAAACCGTTTATCCCGTACCCGAAAGCCCCTTGTGGAAACTGGCCCGCGTCAAATCGTTTCCCCTGTTTATTACCACCACCCATGATGAGTACCTGGAACAGATTTTAGCCGGGGTCCGGGAATATCCCACGAAGGTCGTTCGCTATACCGTTGCCGATAAAAGGCGGCACGGTCTTGACGCACAGGTATTCCAGGAGTTGAAAGAGGGGAAACGTTCGTTGGTTTATCATATTTACGGCAGCGCGGAGCACAGCATTACGCCATCATACACGGAAAAAGATATCATCGAGACCATCGTGACCCTCCAGAAAGATATGGAATTGGAGCCGGGGAATCCCTTTTTCCAGGAATTAAAAACCGGCAGTTTACTTTTTATCGGGTGTGGCTATGACGATTGGTTGTTCCGCTTTTTTATCCGGACCATGACCAATAAGCCTTATAACCGGAGCTGCGACCCGCAGGGCCGTTCATTTATCGGGGATGATTTTGAAACCTTTCACCGCGGGGGGCTGCGTGACTTTTTAAAAGCCCATGCCGCGGAAGTGTATTATTCCGGTGGGAATTCCGATTTCGTCGACCGGTTATTCCAGTGCATGGCTGAGAAGTACCCGGATAAAATAATCCAGCCGGATATGTTTCCACGGCTCGTATTTATCAGTTTTCATGGGGGAGATCGCGAAGCGGCAAAGCGGCTGGCGGAAAATCTCAAGGCCGACGGTATCCCGGTATGGCTGGACGAACGGGAATTAGAACCAGGCGACACCGTGGATGATGAAATCAGCCGGGCCATTTCCCGGTGCGCGGTGTTTATTCCCATCGTATCAAAAAACGCCCAACAGATTCAACTCGATGATGGACGCAGCGTCAAGTACCATATCCGGGAATGGGAATGGGGCTATGGGCAGTATACGCAGGGGCAAAATCCACATCATATCATGCCTGTAAAAATCGACGATACGCCCTGGATTTACCGGAGTTTTGAAAAATTAATCTACCTTTCCATACCCGGCGGGGAACGGCAAAGGGAATATCACAAGTTATTAGACAAACTTCGAGGGATTTTAACAAATCCCAATAACGGGGGGCGGTCATGAATCCCGGAAATCGAGTCAATCCGTTCAAAGGTCTTTATTATTATGAAGAAGCGGATAAGGATATATTTTTTGGCCGGGACAATTTATCGCGGGAGTTGTTCAATCTGGTGGCGTTGAATGGGTTGACCCTGGTATTTGGAAAATCCGGGATCGGCAAAACTTCCCTGCTCAACGCCGGGTTATTCCCTTTGCTGCGCTCTGCAGGTTTCCTGCCTGTGCGGCTGCGGTTGGATTATTCCTCATCCGGTGCGCCGCTGATTGACCAGGTCAAGCAGGAGATTCAAAAGCAGCTCCGTGAGAATGGGGTGATTGAGCGGGTGAAAGGGGGCAGCGAACCCACCCACTCCTTTTCCGAAGGGGAGACGTTATGGGAGTATTTTCACCGGGTCGATCATATAGACAAAAGCTTTTGCGGGGGTCCAGGGGGCGGTTTTCTCGAAAAGAGCCCCCTGGTCGCCGAAGGCAATGTAATCCCGGTATTGGTTTTCGATCAGTTCGAGGAGATATTTACTATAGGTAAGCACCATCCCCAGCGGGACCTATTAATAGAAGAGTTAAATGACCTGGTGGAAGACCAGGTGCCTATCGCGGTAAAGGAGCGTCTATTATCCCGTGCAGGGGTATTTCCGTATTTACGATCGCAACTGTCGGTGCGGGTAGTATTGGGTTTGCGGGAAGATTATTTGCCCCACATGAACACCTTGAAACCCAGGATTCCCTCCATTCACCGGGTGATGTTCCGAGTGATTCATTTGAATGGCATCCAGGCTCGTGATGTATTGGATAAAACTGGGGCATTTTCCAATGAAGGGATTAAGCGGGATATTTTGCGCCAGTTCGACCCCGTTGACCTGGAACCCGGTCAAACGATTACCCTTGAAAAATTGGAAGTGGAACCCGCCTTATTGAGTTTGTTGTGCTACCAGGTATGTGAGCAGGGGGTGCAATCGTTGTCTATCCGGGATAAGGATGCGATACTATTCGGTTTCTACGACCGGGTATTGTCGGAATTGCCTCAGGGCAGCGAATTGTCCACATGGATCGAAGATCATTTATTGACTGAAGGGGGGTTCCGGACCCCATTTTACCTGGAGCATGGCTTTGAATTGCGTGAAGTCGTGGAGGCGGCCATCGATAAGAAGCTCCTGCGAAAGTTACATATCGGGGAAAAGGAGCATGTGGAAATTATCCACGATGTATTGGCCCCGGTGATAAAGGAGCGGCGGGATCGACGGCTGGAAGAAGCAAACAAGAAGCGGCTGGAGATGGAAAAGGTATTGCGGCAAAAGCGAGTGATTACCGGGATTATTTCATTGGCCTGTATAATCGCAATTACTCTGGCTATATTTGCCTTTATCCAGAAAAACCGGGCGGATGAGCAATACAGGAGCGCGGTCAGCCTTCGCTTGGTTTCGGAATCCAGTCTTGTATTACCTTTAGATAATGTTAAAGCGATTCGTTTGGCGGAGGCGGCCTATAAAATCGGAAGCCCCAATCTTGCCCCGGCGGTGATACGGGCACTGAGCAAGGCGGCCTATTCGCCCCGGAAGCGTCAGTTCTATATCGCCGATTTCAAGGGGCATACGGATGGCGTTAACAGCGCGGTGTTTTCACCGGACGGGAAGCAGATACTCACCGCATCTTCTGATAAAACCGCAAAACTGTGGGATAGAGAACAAAACATTCTGGTGGCGCAATTGAATGGGCACACAGATAAAGTAAATTCCGCGGTTTTCTCCCCAGATGGTTCTCTGATTCTCACTGCGTCAGATGATAATACCGCGAAACTCTGGGACTTGCAGGGAAATCTCCTGGCCGAGTTCAAGGGGCATACAGAAAGTGTTAACAGCGCGGTGTTTTCCCCGGACGGGAAGCAGATACTCACCACTTCGGACGATAACACCGTGAAACTCTGGGACTTGAAAGGAAATCTCCTGGCCGATTTCAAGGGGCATACGGATGACGTTAAAAGCGCGGTGTTTTCACCTGACGGACAGCAGATTATCACAGCTTCTACCGATAACACCGCGAAACTCTGGAACTTGAAGGGAAATCTACTGGCCGATTTTAAGGAGCATAAAAATAAGGTAACCAGAGTGGTGTTTTCACCCGACGGTAGGTGGATTATCACCGCTTCCTTGGATAACACGGCGAAACTATGGGACTTGAATGGAAAGTTACTGGCCGATGTCATAGGACATTCGAGTTACGTATACAGTGCGGTATTTTCTCCAGATGGAAAGCGGATTCTTACCGCTTCTGCCGATAACACCGCGAAACTATGGGACTTGAATAGAAATCTGCTAGCTGAACTCAGGGGGCATACGTCTGGTGTTTATAGCGCAGTGTTTTCACCTGATGGAGAGAGGATTCTTACCGCTTCGTATGATAAAACCGCAAAACTCTGGGACTTGAAAGGAAATCTCCTGGCCGATTTAAAGGGGCATAGAAGTGGCGTAAACAGCGCGGTGTTTTCTCCGGACGGGGAAAATATCGTGACAGCTTCTGCCGATGGAACTGTCATCATCTGGCCCACGCCGGAAGGAATAATGGACAGGCTGAAAACCGCCCCTATCCCACAACTAACCCAGGAAGAAAAAGAAAAATATGGCATTGCTGATTTTGAACTGTGAAACAAAGATTTTTGCCCACGAATTAACACGAAAAAAGATGAACCGCGGACAAAACGGCAACACGGACAATCACGGACAAACAAAAACAAGGCCTACGTACGGGCGAATACACATTACACAGATTTACACTGATTCCAACAACGTAACGACGAAACGGCGTAGAGGCAAACCGCCTTATTTCTAATTTCGTTTTTTTTGACTTTGGGTAGAAAATTATTTTAATTTATGTTACAATGGGGGAAGGAGTTTATGATGAAAGAAAAAAACCTGGTAAGAATAGAATTGTTTAATGAAAGGATAGATGCCTTGTACAAACAGGTATGTGGATGGCTGGAAGAGAAAAAAACCGAATTCGATAAAAAAGAAAGTGGATTAACCCTCACTGAAGCGCCAAGCGGACCTTACGAAACCAAACGCCTGGACGTATTTACCAAAGACAATGAAAAACTATTTTCAATCGTCCCCATCGGAATCTGGATCATCGGGGCTGAAGGTCGCGTAGAATTGGCTGGAGACAGCGGAGAAGAAAGCCTGGTTTATCTGTCGGCCGGCGGACCGTCAATCGTAACTAGAGAAATGGAAGGTGAAAAGGAAAATATCATCCACAGGAAGCTTAATGGTTCGATAAAAGAAGGGTGGCACTGGGTGGATGATCGAATTATCGGCAAAATGCCACTGTTCACAAAAGATATTTTTTTTGCTCTACTGGAGAGAATCAATTGAATTTGAATACAGATAATATAAAGTCTATCTATAACAACTATTTAACAATTAAAGATTCCATAAAAGTAACACGGCGTTCACTTTCAAAAGAAATATCCATTCTTCATAATCGAACAAGCTTTGAAGATTTAACATCTATCGAGGCAAATCAAAAAATGGAAACCGCTGGTAAAGAGTTTTCGGATTTGACTATTCTTGCATTATTCGCCAGCTTTGAACGTCAATTAAGGGATGAGATATCGACCAAAAGTTCAAAATTACAAGAGATTATACCCAATGTATTGGGAGATCGTATAAATGAATTGGCGCAGAAGGAAATCGAAAGATGGCAAATTAGTGAAATCATGGAGTTATTTGATTTTGCGGTGGATGGGAACGTTCGGGGAAGGATGAAGCAAATATTGGGATATAGGAATTGGATTGCGCATGGCAAAAATCGCGGTAAATTACCTTCCATTCGAAACGTAGAACCCAAAACCACTTATGAGACCATTGCCGATTTCATTGCTCAAATTCATCATTTTTATGAAAACCAACCCCCATCTCACAACTGACCCCAGAGGAAAAAAGAGAACTGGGCATTGCTGATTTTGAGCTTTGAATCAAAGACATGGCCCACGAATGAAAATAAAGCACGAAGCTCGAAGCACGAAATTCGAAACAAATTCAAAATACAAAAGTCCAAAATTCAATTTGTCCCGGCAATACCTTCGAATTCGCTAAATGGGAAAGGAGGTAGGTCAATTTGAGGCGCTTTTATTGGTTCCTGTTTGCCCAGGTTGCAAATACCAGGACCTTTTTTTTCGATTGCCCGGTTGCATTCACTGGAAATTAATACTATAATATCAAAGTAAAGGAGTACGAATGAAATTTGTCGATCCCAAAAATGACGTGGCTTTTAAGAAAATTTTCGGCGATGAAAATAAAAAACGTATTCTCATCAGCTTTTTAAATAATATCCTCGACTACGTAGGCACAAACAAAGAAATTATCGATATCACCATCGAAAACCCCTTCCAAGCTCCCCGACTTGAAGGCCTCAAATATTCCATCCTGGATATCAAAGCAGCGGACAAACGAGGAATCCATTATATCATCGAAATGCAAGTCATTCACGTCGAAGGCATGGATAAACGAGTGCTGTATTATATCAGTAAAGCCTATTCCCAACAACTGGATAAATCCGAAGACTACCCCAAACTAAACCAGGTTATCTTCATCGGGTTCCTGGATTTCATATTTTTCAAGAATAATCCGCATTATGCAAGCCGCCACCTTATCCTCGATGAAAAAACCAAAGAACATCATTTCAAGGACTTCGAGTTGTATTTCATAGAGTTGCCTAAATTTAACAAAACCCTGGACCAATTGGCGGATGTAAAAGACAAATGGATTTATTTCGTAAAAAATGCCGGCGATATGAAGGTTATCCCGGAAGAAATGAAAGACCCCGGTGAAATATATGAAGCATTCGAAGTAGCGGATCAATACACCTGGAGCCGCGAAGAATTGGATGCATATGATGCTAAAGGCATATTTATCGCCGATCAGCGACAAGGCTACCTATTTGCCCAAAAGACAGGATACGCGGAGGGACATGCGGAGGGACACGCGGTGGGACACGCGGTGGGACACGCGAAGGGACACGCGGTGGGACACGCGGAGGGACACGCGGAGGGACACGCGGAGGGACACGCGGAGGGACATACTGAAGGCTCCCGGAAAAAAGCCCTGGAAGTGGCCCGGAAATTAAAAGAAAAAGGGATGGATACGGATTTTATCTCTGAAACCACCGGCCTGGAAAAAAAGGTGATCTTGACATTATGAACAGTGCCGATTTTGAACTTTGAAGCAAAAACAGCCCACGAATTAACACGAAAAAAGATGAGCCACGGACAAAACAGCAACACGGACAATCACGGACAAACAAAAACAAGGCTCTAGCCTTATTTCTGTGTTCGCCCGTGTTTTTCCGCTTTTCCTTATGTTTCGCGGGCATTTGTTTTTGTTTTGGCCACAGCCTTTGTGCGTAACTTTCCTATATACCTGCGAATCAGAAATGCGATCCTGCGTAACTTTATTATCGATCTGCGTGTCATTATTATAATCCTGCGCAACTTTATTACATGCCTGAGTGCCAGTAATACGATCCTGAGTAATCTTATTAAAATCCTGCGTGATTTTATTACATGCCTGAGCGTCGGTAATATAATCCTGAGTAAGTTTATTATAAACCTGCGCAAGTTTATGACATACCTGCGTAAATTTACGGCGAATCTGCGCAAGTTTATAATGACACTGCGCAAGTTTATCAAATCACTGCGGAAGTTTATGATTCACCTGCGCAAGTTTATGAAATCACCGCGTAAGTTTATTATGGCACTGCGCAAGCCTATTAAATACTTGCGCAAGTTAATTAAATACCTGCGTGAGCTTATGAACTACCTACGCAAGTTTATTATTGCACTGCCCGGCAGGAGCACATCTGCACGAAAGCCCATAAAATTTCCATCTTTTCGGAACATCAACCCAGAATTTCCCCCCTATTTTTTCCTCGGCCCTACCTTTCACCACCCCAGTATGATAAAATACCCACGGAGAATTAAATGATACCAACAAAGAAAACAATTTTAAAAGAAATGTCCTTAAGATTCCGGGAAATACGCAAACATCTCGGCTGTTCCCGGAAAGAATTGGCCCAGGGCTTGAATATTTCCATCGACGCCTATTATAAAAACGAAAATGGTTTCAACCTACCCGGTTTCACAGCACTGTACCGCTTATCCGAGCATTACGGCATCTCCATGGACTGGTTGTTCTTCAACAAAGGCTCCATGGATTTAAAAAAAAGTGAAGCGCGCCTAAAAGAACTGGAAAATACCGTGACGCTGCTTAAAGGGGAAGCGGCAAAAGCAGGAGAAGAGAATGCATCTCTCATGCTGGATACCCCTGAAGTAAAAGAATTATTGGTCTGCATGAAACAAGAACCGGTGCTGTACCATAAAATCATGCTCTTTTTCCAGGAATACAAAAAGGAACATGTGGCGACTGGGGAAACAAAAACAACCACGCACCCGACTCAATCCTGACTGAAGTAAAAGAGAAAATGGAAAAGAAAATTTTGATTATCCGGTCGGTCAGTTTCCAGCAATTGGACAAAAACCTGATCCAGGTAAAAGAAACATTCCCCGCAGCGGATATAACATTTTATTTGCTTACCCATTCTCATGGAATCGAGCGGGCCGGTAAATACGGGATATTCTCGGAGATCATCGATTACCAGAGCCCAAAGGATTTTTCTTTTTTCCATCTCCCGAAGCGACTCAAAAAAGAAAAATTCCACGCCGTGATTGTCCCGGTTACCAACAAAACCGGCGCCGGATTCCTGAATGTGTTTGCCATGGCGCTGCGTATTAAGGCAGAAAAGATTTATTGCTGCAATGCTGCGTCGGAGATACGGCAGGCGCCGCGCCCAGGAATCATTTCCAAATTGTTGAAGGCCACTTTCTTCTCTGTCCTGGCATTTATCTTGACGTTGGGTTCTATCCTCCTTCTTCCCCTTTTGCTTTTAGCCGCCCTTATCTTAAAAAAATCCCCCCGGGACCCCCAAATACCCTGTTAATGATTGTTCTATGAAAAGATAAAGGGAACGACGCACGTTACACAATGCAGCGTGCAGCGTGCGCCGTTCCCTTTGTTCCAGCTTACGTTTTTATTTAGAGTTAAAGGCCCAGCCGTTTTTTGGCGTTGGCTTTCAGAGTTTCCAATTCTTTCTGGATACGCGTATATTCAGCTTCTAATTTTGCAAATTCTCCGCTGTCGCCCGTATCGCCGCCAGCTTTCAATTTTGCGATATCCGTTTCCAGTTTTGTTACCTGGTCTTCAAGATACGGGGGGGCGCCCATATCCATGGATTCATATTCAACGCGGATTTTTTTCTTAAGCGCTTTCAGTTCTTTTTCCTTTGCTTTTATCGCTGCCTCGTTCTTTTGCGCCGAGGCCGCGCCCTTTTTCTGGGTAGCTTCCACTTCTTTTACCTTTTTATTATAATCATATTTTTCGCACAGTTGGAATTCAGCGTTGCCGAAAGCAGCTTTCACATTGGAGGGGTTATTTTCTTTCTGGGACAACAGCCCGGCTTCCAGGAAATAACTAACGGCCGAATCACAGTAGATTTTACTCTTTTCAGCTTTTTTAGCATAAATTTCACCGATGCGGAGAGCATAATTACCTTTCCGGTCCTTTGCATAGAGGGCCTGGTATTCTTTTAACGCCGCGTCCAACTGGTCAGCTTTGAAAAGAGCATTGGCATAGGTTTTCTGGATTTCAGGATTGTTTTTATCGCTGTCCCCCAGGGTTTTGTAATAAGCAATGGCTTCGCTGTATTCATCCAGGGAAGCGTGCCGTTTTATTTTTTGTTCCGGTGTCAGGTTGGGCGGAGGAGGAGCCACTGGGCCGGATAGCGATTTCTTAAGATCCTGGGCTGTTTTCACCACGTCTTTATCATTATCTTTATTGCCGAGGTCTATCGCTTTCTCAATATACTGCATCGCCTTGTCCTTGTCAAAGATCGATGCGCTTTTGACAGCGAAAGAGTTAGCCAACATTAACGTCATCCTGGCTTCTTCACCCTGCCCGAAATTCCCCATTTTTAGGCGCTCTTCTCCCCGTTTTACTGCTTCCTCATAATTCTTGGCCTGGAAATAATCCAATGCCAGCCAGTAGTATGCCAGGCGAGTGAATTGACCGGAAGTGTCGGGATATTTCTGGATATATGTCTTTAAGGCAGCAATGCGATCGTTGCCGGTCTTTTGCATTGCATCGATGTAATCCTTCGTATACCCGATATCATCCTGCCCAAGGCAAGGAAGGATAATGAAGAACGAAATCAGTATCAAAAAACTTAACTTTTTCATCGTTTACTCCTTTTCGTTAGTTTATTCTCGACTTATCGGAAAGTTAATTTTACACAAAACCGCGGTATTTTGCAAGTACAATTTCCAGTTCTCTTGCCTTTTTTTTCCACTGACATTTCCTCCTCAAATACCACTTTTCAAAAACCCCTTTATGAGGTATAATAAACGGAAGAAACAGAAAATAAGAAATTCAAGAAGCAAAGAAGTTCAACCGCAGCAAGCTGAGAATAAAGGAGGCAGGCATGAAGCTGTTGCTTAAGAATGGCCGCTTGATCGATCCTGCAACCGCCGTCGATGCAGAGGTCGATATCTTAATCGAAGAAGGAAAAATCGCCGAAATATCCGGGTCTATAACTACCACTACCGAAACCGATACCATCGACATCGGTGGCCTGGTTATCAGCCCCGGGTTTATCGATATCCACGTGCACTTAAGAGAACCGGGCCAGGAACATAAAGAAACCATTGCCGCCGGTTCCCGGGCCGCCGTTGCCGGTGGGTTTACTTCCATCGCCTGCATGCCCAATACAGCGCCAGTAAACGATAATCCATCCGTCACCAGTTACATTCTTTTAAAAGCAGAAGAAACCCAACTGGTCAATATTTTCCCCGTGGCAGCCGTTTCCAGGAAACTGGAGGGCAATGAACCGGTGGATATGGAAGCCCTTTATAAAGCCGGGGTAAAAGGTTTTTCCGATGACGGCTGGTGCGTCACCAACCGTCAATTGTTCCGCGAAGCGTTAAAAACAGCCAAGAATTACGGGTTACCCATTATCGAACACCCCGAGGAGCATTCCATGACCGGCGACGGCCAGATCAACAAAGGCAAGGTTTCCCAACAATATGGGTTTAAAGGAATCCCTGCCGCGGCAGAGGATGTGATTGTCGCCAGGGATATCCAAATCCAGGAAGAAATTAAAGGTAAGCTTCACCTGACCCATCTCTCCACGAGGGACTCATTGGAACTGGTAAGGGAAGCAAAGAAAAAGGGCGTGGTTGTTACCTGCGATGTGACCCCGCATCATTTACTACTGACCGAGGATTTGATCGCGGAACGACTGGACGCCGTATACAAGATGAAACCGCCCCTCCGGACCGAAATTGACAGGTTGGCCCTGGTAGAAGGGATAAAGACCGGTATTGTGGATTGTATTGCATCGGACCATGCACCCCATTCGCTAGAAGAAAAAAGCCGGCCCTTCGAAAAGGCGCCGTTTGGCGTAATCGGTATGGAAACGTCTTTCCCGGTTATTTACGATCGTTTGGTGAGGACCGGGATTATTGATATCCAGCGGTTGATCGAATTGTTTTCCACGAATCCCGCCCGGGTATTGAACCTGGAGGGCAGGGGTATGGTGAAACCGGGATGCCCGGCGGATTTGACCATCCTGGATTTAAACCGGTCTTTTAAAATCAATGCAGGGGATTTTTATTCTAAATCCGTGAATTGTCCGTTTATAGGTTGGGAAGGTAAAGGCGTGGTGGCATATACGATTGTCAATGGGAAAATTGTATATACCAGGACATAGGAGGTTGAAATGGCTAAATGCCCGATATGCTATTCGAGGAAAGGTAAACGGTTCTGTCAAGTCTCCGATACCTTTATTTGCAGCTTATGCTGCGCGGAAAAAAGGTCGCCAATTATCTGCATGGTGTGCGAGCACTACAGGGAACCCAAGCAACCGAACAAATATACTGACTTCCCCATGTTCGCAATTCAACAAATGGATGCCAACCTGGAGTTACAAGGGTATTCAAACATAATCGAATCTACTTTCTGCACTTTTGACTTCTCAGTCGGCAGAATACTTACCGATCATACCCTTTTAAAAATCCTGGAATTGCTGCTGGATAAATATTATTTTAAAGAAAACATCCTATCTATTAATGATGAGTGGGTGGACAAGGGATTTTCCCTGGTGACAAGAGCAATCCGGGAAGAACTTGCCGATGTGCCTGATGAAGTTATTACAAAAATAATCGGGAGTATTTACTTTGTAGCCCGAAGACGGTCCGACGGTCACCGGGAATACCTGGATTTTATTCATCAATTTGTGGGAATAAAAGTATCTGAAGGTTTAAGCGCCAGGATAATTCCCCAGCTATAATGGTCTGTGTTTGTCCGTGCCCGTCCGTGTTCGTCCGTGGCTCATATTTATAGCAATCCTTTGGATTGCATCCATTTATCATTGAAAATAGTGCTGAGGTAGCGGGAAGCGCTGTCCGGGAAAATCGTGACGATCCTGGCAGGTTTATCCAGGGAACGGGCCAATTTTAAAACGCCGAATAACGCGGCGCCGCTGGAACCACCAGCCATGATACCTTCTTTCCGAACCAGTAACCGCGCATGATGGAAAGCCTCTTTATCCGTGACGCGGTACATGTCGTCGATATTGGAAAAATCCACGCAGCCGATCAAAAACTCGTCGCCCAATCCTTCGATTAGGGATTTTCCTTCTTTTTCCAGTTTCCCCGTGTGAAAATAGTCATAGAAAATCGAGCCGGCAGGATCGATGCCGATGATTTTGATATGGGGGTCTTTTTCTTTAAGGAACCGTGACACGCCGCCCATGGTACCGCCGGTGCCCATTCCTGCCACGAAATAATCGATGCGGCCGTCCATTTGTTCCCAGATTTCCGGGCCAGTGGTATAGTAATGAGTTTCGTTATTGTCGCGGTTATTGTGCTGGTCAGGGAAAAAGCAGCCCGGGGTTTGGGCGACGATATGGGGGGTGATGTTATTATAACTGTCCGGCGATTCCGGGGGAAGGGTATGGTCTACTTTGTGAATTTCCACATCCAGGGCTCGCAGTTGGTCCAGTTTTTCTTTGCTGAGGGAATCCCTGACCACCACTTTTACTTTGTATCCTTTCTGGATAGCCACCAGGGCCAAGCCCAAGGCAGTGTTGCCCGAGGAGTTCTCGATGATGAGTTGTCCTTCTTTGATGCGGCCTTCTTTTTCAGCTTTCTCGATCATATATTTAGCGATGCGGTCTTTGATGCTGCCCATGGGATTGAGGAACTCCAGCTTGGCAAAGATTTCGCTCTCAATGCCGTTGGTGATTTTGTTCAGGCGCACCAGTGGAGTGTTTCCTACAGCTTCCAGGACGCTGTTGTATGTTCGTTTGTCTTTCATTATGCGCTATTCCTTAAAATTTTGTCCCTGTTGCAAACCCTAAGAAGGAACGAGTGAATAGTGTATATCAATTTGAGGTAACTGTAAAGAGGAAAGTAAAAAAATGATTAGCCAATGGAAGCCGGATATTTAGAATGTAGATCAGGGGTTTGAATGAAGGTGAGAAGGTGAGAGGGTAAGAAGGTAATTAAAACAATCTGTGTTAATCTGTGTAATCTGTGGACGAGCGTTTTATCGAAATGTCTCGAAATGGCACACTTTTAAAATTACCCGGAAAGCATCAATGTGGCAATATCCGTTAATAAGAAACCGATAAATGGTTCTTCTCGATATTTATCATGTTACGAAACGGCACACA
>JAUPLE010000764.1 GCA_030837085.1 Acidobacteriota bacterium
AAATGCTTGTGCAGGCGTCAAAGGCGCTGTCAACTTGCCCATGGAAATAGCCGCGAAGAAAAAAACTTGGTGTCTTGGCGTCTTGGTGGCTAATCTTCAATTTTAATTTCGTCGATTGTTTTCATTAGCCGGTCGGTTTCGGATAAGTTTGCGATAATTTCCTGGAAAAACTTGCGCGCCTCTTCCTCTTTCCATCTCTCAGAATATCTTTAATTAACCGTGTATTTGGTTATTCCAACCGGGATTCCTGTTCCGGAACTCTGTCCCCAGAATATATGATCTTTGTCTGAAAAGAAGCGTATGATGTGAATTTCAGTGTTATTGACTATTTTTACGTGATTGATAAACTGACCGTCGGCGTCGAAGGAGTCGAATTCGGTTGCACTTTTGGGAAATTTTCCATTATCGGAATCAGTGTAGGTAAAGACCAGGATATTACCCTCATAATCCGTGATGAGCCGTTTGAACACCGGTTTATATTCCGGGAATGACGTGTTATCAATCATAAAAGGATCTGCTTTTTGTACGGTATAATTACCTTGTTCATCCTTTCGTATGATAGCATTGTTGAAATATGCATTCTTATCGGCATCATTGACTTTGACAGGGGAGTAAGGATGGGTAAATGCCCGCGATTTGCCGGTCTCGGTATCGATGATGTCGATGGAATAAGCATCGGAACTGCCAATGACAACTTTATTGGTATTCTTCCCATTATCTCCGCGTAAAATAACCCAGGAAACTTTCGCTTGAAAGGGTAACGGTAGATAGACCGGATCTTTTCCCGGCGTTCTAAAAACTCGAAATTCTATACTCTGCTTTCGGTACAGTTCCTTAATAAGTTGAAAATTTTTCGAGTAGAGCTCAATCAATACCATTTTATAAATGTCGTCTCCGACGGATCCAATTGAAATTCTTTCAATCACCAGGTTACCATTGCTGAGCGAGTCGAAATTATCAACAAATCCTTTTTTAAAAGGCTGGAGCGTATGTTTAAACTGCCCATCCGCATTAAAAATTGAGAAACGGCGCGTTCCGATTTCCCAGACCACCAATTGGCCATCGATGACATTCATACGGTTTGGGACATTTAATTCAGATTCGCTGCTGCCTTCTTTCCCGAAGGTTTTCAAGAACCGGCCATCCGCTGTAAACACTTTGATGTTACAGCATGAGGTGTCCAGTATGTACAATTGGTCGTGAATCCGGCAAATGGAATATATACCCTTAAAGGGAATATCGGCCGGGACGGATTCTTTGCACATTTTCAGCACCGGGACAAATTCGATCTTCCCGGATTTATAGATGTCTTTGAGGGTGATTGTTTTTTGGGTGCCGCCTGAGAATAAAAAGCATTGACTGAGTAAACAACAGATACCGATTTTAAACCACTTTTGAAACATCATTCTTAATACCTCCACTTTTACTAATACCTCAAAAAAGCTTGCAAAAAAAACAAAGATTTGAAACTCTGTCTTCAAAGAAGGAAAACCCAGGGCGTGCAAAGCGTGCAAAGAGGGTTGGGGCGCCGCCCCATTTTGATATAGTGAAACCAATAGTACACAAGACAGCGGTATATGTCAAGAAAAAAAGTTATTTAATATCCGTGACCCGGAGTTGCCACGATTCATTGTCGATATCTTCAATCGCCTGGTACAACTTGTCGTTCTCTACCGCATAAGGATAGAAATCCAGCGGATTCTTTTCTGACATTTCCACCGGTACTGTTTTTAGTAATTTCCCTTTCAAATCGAAAATATAGACCTGGGATTTTCCTGCCTTTTTATAATACGGGAATACATAAACCTTTTCATTGGCTACCCGGTAATCCCGAACCGGCGGGAAGGTGTCGGAGAATTTCATATCCTTTTTGATACTTTCGAAGGCCATCGCGACCCGCGGATCGGTTTTATAAAATTCGATTATTTCGTCCTTGACCTTTTGGGTTGCTTCCAGCTTCCCATAATCATATTTGATGGCCGTTTCCTCTTTGCCCGTCGCGTCCATAATATGGATAATCCCATTCCGACTGATTACAAAAATTTTCCCACATCTGGCGTAAAAGACCGGTTCTTTTTGATCGAGGGGATCGAATACAGCCCCCGGCCGGAAAGGGACCTTTTCCTTGAAAAAAGTAATACCCTTTTGAAAGTTCCCATCGTACAGGCTGAGATAAAAGAAAAGCGAATTGTTTTCTTGACCGGTATTGCTCCCGGCAAATCCATTTTTGTTTTCCAGGGGGACAAAATTGACGCTGCGCGACGTCAACCTTTGTTCGTTTTTGAAATTACCGTCTTTGCTAAAATAGGAAACCCTGGAAATGCTTTGTATAAAGAGATGGTCAGATTGTACGTACAGTTTTAAGCGAAACCAGGTATTGAGCATAAATTCCTGTGCGCCTTCGCCCTGTTTACCAAAAGTTTTAATCGTTTTGAAATCGGTTAGCGACACAATATGAATCGATGCGCCGTCGACAATATACAGTTGGTTGGGGTCGGCGTCGATGGATTCGGGATTAATAACATCGGCGGGGAGTGGTACGGTTTTAACGGCAGCAAACGAAAGACCGGCTATGATTGGGACCAGCAAGACTAGAAAGAACAATAATTTCAAATTCATTTATCACCTCGTTTTTGTATTATATGATAGATGATGGCCTAAAGCAATGTAAAAATATTGAATTGGGCATGAGGAGGGATAAATCGCTCCATGAAATAAGAGATGATGCAACGAATCTCACCATTCCGGTACGGTCCTACAAAGGGGAAAAAATGGGGATTACTCTTCATTTTTCCCATTGCATCCAGGACAAATTTATTCTATAATCTAACCTAAAAACATTAAACAAAAAGGAGAATATAACGATG
>JAUPLE010000765.1 GCA_030837085.1 Acidobacteriota bacterium
ATTATCTTCGAAGCCGCCGCCCTGGGGATTGTCGGTATTATTCTCGGCCTGTTGTTGGGGGCAGTGGTTAAGCTCATTTTTAGCTATACCGGCCTGGATTACCGGGGCATCGAATATGCCGGGGCAACCTTCCAGGAATTAATTTACCCGGTGGTTCACACATGGCACTACATTGCTTTCCCAATCGGCGTTTTTATTTTTACCATACTGGTGGGGCTCTACCCGTCTTGGGTTGCCTCACGCTTGCGGCCTGCCGATGGTTTACGAAGAAGCCTATAAAACGAGGAGATAAAAATGGAAAATCAAAACTCTATTATTTCAACTGAAGATGTGAAAAAAATCTATGAAGATAACGGGGTCGAAGTCCCGGCGGTAAGGGGAATCAGTTTAACCATTAATCCTGGAGAATTTACCGCTGTCGTGGGGCCTTCCGGTTCCGGTAAGACTACTTTTTTAAATATTATTTCCGGTCTGGATACCCCCAGTGGAGGAAAAGTACTGCTGAAAGGCAAACCCCTTTCCGAAATGAAGGGCAAAGAACTATCCGATTTTCGTCGCGACCACATTGGGTTTATATTCCAGGCGTACAATCTGATACCGGTGCTGACAGTAGAGGAGAATGTGGAGTATATCATGCTGCTGCAAGGGATTTCTAAAAAGGAGCGGCGAGCGCGGGTGCTGGAAATACTCAAGAATGTGGGCCTGGAAGAATATATCGACCGGCTGCCGCCGAAGCTTTCCGGCGGTCAGCAGCAGCGGGTGGCAATTGCGCGGGCCATGGTTTCCAAACCGGACCTGATCCTGGCCGATGAGCCCACTGCCAACCTCGACTCCCAAACCGGCGCCGAACTGCTGGATATGATGCGCATACTGAACCGTAACACCGGGATGACGTTTCTTTTCTCCACCCATGATAAGATGATCATGGAACGGGCCAAACGCGTTATCACCCTACAAGACGGCCTGGTGGTCAAAGATGAAGTGAAAGGTTAAATGTGAAAAAAATCCTGGTCGGTATTTTTATTTTATTGGTTCTGTCATTACCGGGACTGTCGGCTGACTGGCTTTCGGTTCACGGGTATTACAAAGCTTTTTTTGTCGGCTTGAAGGAACCCACTTACAAAGGGCAAGACAGTGAAACAACCAATGCGCCTATGGGCGCCGCCAGTAACCGGCTGAGACTCAAGTTGTCCGTAAAACCCCTGTCCTGGCTTTCGCTGGATGCGGCGTATGATTTCTCCCCCCGCATCCAGGACCCTTTGTTGTTTAATGAGAGTGTTTTTATTACTCCATCTTCCCCTTTAAATTACCGGTTGGAAGATTTCCCTTCCCGTCTTTATCCGCGTCAAGGCGATAAGGTCGGCAGCTTTGGGATTTTCCACAACCTGGACCGATTGCTTTTGACCATTAAAACCCGTGTCGCGGATATTTTTATCGGGAGGCAGGCCATTGCCTGGGGCAGCGGACATGTGTTTAATCCGACGGATGTGGTGGCCCCGTATGCTTTTAATGAGTTGGATAAAGAAGAGCGCCAGGGAGTGGACGCCGTCCGTGTCCGGGTTCCCCTGGGGCGGATGGATGAATTGGATATGGGGTATATTTTCGGCAAACATTTCCAGTCCCAGTACAGTGCGGTTTATATCCGGGGAAAAACCTATATATTGAAAACCGATATCTCCGGCCTGGTTATGAGGTTCAGGAAGAATTTATTATTTGGGGTGGATCTGACCCGGTCCATTGGTGGGGCCGGCGCCTGGTTTGAAGCCGCTTATGTTTTGCCTTACCGGTTCGCCGGGGATGACGAACTCGCTTTGATCGATAAAAAATACCGGGAAAATTATCTCAGGACATCGATCGGAATGGATTACAATTTCAGTGGAAGGTGCTATGGGTATTTTGAATATCATTATAATTCCGCCGGGATGAGGAAACCGGCGGATTACACTGAAGTGTTTCGCACCGTTGCATTCCAGGAAGGGGCGGTTTATCTTATGGGGAAACATTACCTGGACCTGGGAGTCACCTACCAGGTAACGCCGTTGATACCGTTTAGCGGGCTGGTGATTGTGAATTTCACCGATGGTTCTCTTATATTTTCGCCCAACCTGGAATACAATATTGCGGAGAATATCTATCTTTCATTTGGGGCGTATCTCGGCATCGGGAAAGGCCCCTGGTTAGTCGATATATCCCCCAATACCAAAATAACGCGGTACTATTCCGAGTTTGGGGCGTACCCGGCTATGGTATATACTTCTTTCCGGGTTTATTTTTAATTATCCATTATCCATTAACTATTATTTCTTTAACGGGAAGGTTTTTTAGTCCGTGTTGGTCCGTGTTCGTCCGTGGCTAAAAATATCAGCATAGGGGTTTACTTTATATACCGGAATATGGTACTTTTCTGCCATGAAACAAAAAGGTAAGAATAAACGCGCCGAACAATTCTTCACACGCATGGAAAACCTGCTGGGGACAGGGGAAACCCACCTATTTATGGACGCCATCCGGCAATACTCTCCCAAATCCGTTCGCTACAACCGGAAATTGGTCCCACTTAGCGACTTGAACGGCGCCCCTGTTCCCTGGTGCCAACCTTATGGCCGGTATTGGGAGAAGCAGACACTTCCTTCCCGGTCCGTGGAATATACGGCAGGGAAATATTATATCCAGGAAGCCAGCGCCATGCTGGCAATTTCGGCGGCGTCACAGGTTATTGATTTTTCCGGTAAGATCGTGTTGGACCTGGCCGCAGCCCCGGGCGGGAAAGCCACCCAGGCCGCCGAACTAATCAACACCGGCTACCTGGTAGCCAACGAAGTGATTAAGAAACGCCTGGACGCCCTGACCTGGAACATCAACCGCTGCCGCTTAAACAATATTGTTGTCACTTCCCTTGCTCCCAATATCCTGGCCCAAACCTTGCCCGGTTTTTTCGATGTGGTGGTGGTGGACGCCCCCTGCTCCGGCGAAGGTTTGTTCAGTAAACAGAAACACTCCCTGGAAAAATGGTCGGAAAAGAATGTCCGTTTCTGCGCCGCCCGCCAGGGCTCCATTTTAAAGGATGCCGCCGTCCTGCTCAAACCCGGCGGATACCTTGTTTATTCTACCTGTACGTTTGCCCCGGAAGAAAATGAACAGCAGGTGGAATTGCTGTTATCCCGGGGGTTCATTCCCGTAGATTTGCCGGGAGATATGCCCGTATCCCCGGCTATTTCTGAAAATGAAAATATTCGTTTATGTTCGCGCCGTATTTTTCCGCACCGGGAAGGCGGCGCCGGCGCGTTTGTCGGCGTGGTTCAAAAACAAAATGACCCGCTCCCGGTTGGGCAGTGGAAATTTCACCATGGCCAATCCGACCCGGTGATTCGATTGAAAGGGATGCGCTATCCCCACATCCGCACGGAAGAAGCAGCAGGGTATTTCTATGAGAAAAATGGGATTATAAGTAATTTCTCTCATGAATATATCCCGGAGTTTCTGCTGCAGTCGGGTTATCAAATCGGCGCGCCGGTTATCGATAAAATCCGCGCTTATGATTGCATGTTCGGAAGTGTTCAACTGGCGTCGCCGGAGGCAATCATCGGGGTAGGGGAGGCGGAAGCCGAAGCCTATGCCCGCGGAGAAGAACTTCATTTGAATGCGGCGGATGGCTATTATTATATTGCCTTTAATGGAATGGTGCTGGGGCCTGTTAAGGTCGCCAATAGCCGGGCGGTCAATAAGTTACCCAAACCTCTACGCCTCACCTGAATTCCTTCCACATACATAGTTGCATTGTCTAGCGGGTTGTATTATAATTAAAAACTCAATGAACAAATTTTCTTATAAGAGGAACGAAAATGCTTTCGAAGTGGAATGATTGGCGCCCCGGGGTTTTGAATAAAAAACAAATCAGAGCCCTGGTGGAAGGAAAAAAACTGAAAGATTTCGATGAAAACGGACTTGATCACTCGGCTATCGATCTTCATATCAACGATATTGGCCATAAAATGAAAGGTTCCTTAAAGCCTTTAAAAGACGATATTCCCAGCATCATAGGCGCGCACGAAGATAGGAGCGATACGGCGCATACCCCTTTTAAAAAGGATGGGAAATTTTATCTCAAGAAAGGACAAACATATATTTTCCAGCTTAAAGAGCATTTATACCTGGAAGGAACAAATATTTCAGGCCAGGCTACGGGAAAAAGTAGTTTCGGAAGGTTGGACGTTTTAACCCGTTTATTGACCAATAACTCGGTTAGTTTCGACACCGTAGATCAAAACTATAAAGGGGCTTTATGGGTGGAGGTAACCCCGATCACTTTCCCGATAATCATCAAACCGGGTGTATCATTAAATCAATTAAGGCTGATAAAAGGAGAACCGAGGCATTGCCGCATTAATGAACAAGATTTGCATCTATGGGGCGACTTGATTTCAAAACAGGATCTTCACAATTCCAATGAAATAAACCAAAACAATCTCACTTTGAATCTCGATGAAGACCCTGTCTTAAGAGAAGACATATGTGCATTTGAAGCAAAAGAAATCGGCGATGAGGATGAAAGTAAATACCTCGATTTAACAAAAAACTTCGATAAGGAAGAAAATAAATACGACCCCCATAAATATTGGGACTCCGTAAAAAACCGGGAAGACTCTTTACCGATTATAACGGAAAAATTCTATATTTTGCGATCGATCGAAAGATTTAATCTACCCAAAAGCGTGGCCATTTATTGCCAGGCGGTTACAGAAAATCTGGGTGAACTCAGGATCCATTATGCAGGATTTGTTCATCCATTATTTGGACAGGGACGCAAAGATGGGAAAGGCGCTCCATTGATTTTTGAAGTGCGGGGCCATAATATAAAAACCATCCTACGGCATGGCGAAACACTGGCGAAACTTGACTATTTCTGGATGTCGGAGGATGCCGAAGACGAGAAGCAGAGCACTTATAATGATCAAGAGCTTACATTATCAAAATATTTTAAGAATTGGGGAGAATGAACCATGTGGAAAGATTTCCAGGTCAACTCAGATATGCAGATTATTCGACTGTCAGGTACAATGACGAATGATAAACATATCGATGATCTAAAAAGCCTGGTAGAAATAGTGGATGACCACTATCCCGGTATTGACATCTGGTTTAAAAAAAAAGTTGTCCCGGGATTAAAACAAACGGAGAGAACGGCTTTTTTAATATATTACCAGGGGAACCCTATCGGGTCTGCAATTATTAAAAAAGGTAAAGAAACGAAATTGTGCAGCATGCGAATTGCGCCGGGGCATCAAAAAAAAGGGATCGGTAGTCTCTTAATGTCTCTGATCGGCAAGGAAATAATCGATAATGCGTGTGAAATCTATTTTACTGCCCCTGAAAGCACTTATTTCAAATTTAAATCTTTTTTTGACAATTGGGGCTTCCGATGCGGTGGTGAGGTAGGAATCCACTACCGGAATTTCGAAAAAGAAATTTTGTGTACGATCGATACGAAAACATTATGGAATAATGTCATTCAAAATATCGGGCGTTTATTCGAGCGATTTTCCCGGGATGGGAAACCGATACATCCTGAAATAGTATTAAGTATAAAGCCTGAATATGCGGATAAAATAAAAAAAAGAAAGAAAATCGTCGAGGTTCGGAGAAAGTTCAATAAAAAGTGGGAAGGTGCTTCCGCGATGCTATATGCATCCAATCCCTCCCAAGAATTTTTTGGGGAAGCCAGGATAAGCAAAGTTATCGAGGGCTCTCCCACGGAAATCTGGAAATTATTCAATTCTGACCTGGGGGTTCATGAAAGTATGTTTTTTCAATATTGCCAGGGAGTCGAAACGGTTAATGCGTTGGTTTTATCGGATGTGGAAATTTTTGTGAATGGTATACAAAAAAATCATATCGAGTCGCTGTTGAATAAAAGTGTTATTCCTCCGCAATCTTATGCGAGAATAATCCAGGGCACCAATTGGTCCACTACAGCCTTACTTAATTATTTATTACTCGCTTAAATCGGGCTGCCCACGCCTGAAAATAGCCACAATGGCGCAAAGAAGCTAGAACAAATACTGGATTTGCAGGTAGGAACGTTTCTCGTTACTGGATTGGGCAAATTTTTCAACGGTTCCCCAGCGCTCGAGCCGTTCCAACCCTGCGGCCACCTGGATCGGGGTGTGGGGGATGCGGTATCCCAGGCTCAATTGGTAATTGACCCGCCGGTCCTTAAGATTAAAATCGTTCCCCGGGGTGATATCAGGCTGGAAGCGGTCCATTCCATCGATGGAATCAAAGTATTGGAATCTAACCGCGCCCTTGAGTTCCAGGTTTCCATATTCGATTTGCAGCAGCGACGACAGCGTGACGCCCAGGGCGTAATAATACCCATGTTCCGCTAATATGCACTTGGTTACCGCTACAGGGAAAAGCTGTTTATATTTTTTAAAGGCGTGCGAGTGAATCAGGGCGAAATCGGCATACGCATCCGCCCCGAGACGGATTTTCAGACGGTCACGGTAAATGGTAAAGTCCACGGTGGGGCCCAGGAGATTGATAATGCAATGTTTATCTGCTTTGTCGGGAACCGAAGCATTGGCGTCAGCAGGGAGCTTGTCGGGATTTAAATTCATTACATCGAAAACACTTGCCGCACCCACGAAAAAGCTGTACCCCCTCCTATCATTCGCAGAAGTCCCCTGTATATTTTGAGAAAAACGTCCGAATAAAACTGCTTTGGCAAAGATATCAAACTCGTACATCCCTTTTTTACTATAGCAGGCGCCAAGGTTGAATTCCGAAAAGAGCGTATCTTTTATATGCATACTGGTTGAACCCGGTTCCCCATAACCGGGTAAATGGAATATCTGCGCCTCAAGGCCCACATGCGTCAGGGTATTGGCGTTTTCGCCGATCATGGTATCGAACCGGGGACCCACCACCAACCGGCAGTCACCCCAGAATTGCCCTTCTCCGTAAGCAAATGGATCTTTATATTTTTTCCTGTCCAGCCATTCGTTGAAGGCCATGATGGGATTGGAAAGTATACGGGCGATTTTGTTTATAAACGTGGGCCTCTGGCTCCTGAAATATCGGCCTAATTGATACTGCGACTCCCCGAAACTTACTCCGCCCAAAGGCGTGGTAATCATATCGTTGATCGATATCACTTCTTTGAACTCCACCAGGGATTCCCAGGCAAACGAACAGGTGACCGTATATAATAGTGATTCGAATTTATTAAAATTATTGGTCCTGGCATAGTTGTAGTACATGCCGCCGGCCAGGGAATGAGTCCAGTTAAACTCGAAAGTATTGGAATCCATGCGAAACCCATCCAACTGGAAAATTCTTTTTTTCTGGTCTTCCCAGGTAAAGTGGTATTCCCAATCTTCTTTCATTACATCCTGTCGAATCCAGTAACTGGCAGTGGCATAGACCATGTGCCCCAGCCCTTCCCACAGCGCCCGGTTGAAATGCTTAACCGGTTTCTTGCCCTGGGCTAATTTAAAAGCTATTTTCCTGGCTAAAAGGTCCTTTTGATTTTGTTCATTTTCCGCGGATACTTGATGCGCGGGTAAAAGTAACATTAAACCTAACACAACGAAACAAAAGAATGTATTTTTCCTCGTATTCATTTTTGTTTTCCCTCGGAATCATTATTAGGCATAACAATTCCCAATTGTAGCATAGCCTTTGGTTTTAGTCAAATGAAGGTGTAGCTGCTTAAAAGAGATACACGTTCTATGCACACTTTTTCTTAAGTTCATTTTTTTCCTCCTACAGGACAAATGGTAAATCAAAAGGGTCATTTTGACAATAGGCCGAAAGTCCCTTTTTTGAAAAAAGGACTTTAGTCCCGATCCATCAGAAGGGGAATTCCCCTGGGAAAAAGTTTGGCTGTCGCCTAATTACTAATTACTCCGTATCACCCTGCGTACAGCCACTTTACTATACAGCGGCGGTAACTTTTCGCCCGGGGTTTCCGGGAATTCGATACTACCGGTCCGCATATTCCGGATAATGGCTTTCCGTGACCTTATGTGGAAACTGGTTTTATAGTGAATATCATCATGTTTAAAAACTTCTTTCTTGAGGAAAATCATTTTGGCAAAGAAATCTTTAAACAAGTCCGTTAAACCGTTTTCCTGTATTTGAGTTTTAATAAAGGAAAAATCCGAAATATACTTTTCCGACAAGGGGGGGCAAAGCAAGTGAAGTTTTATCCGGTTCTTCCGGCAGAGTTCTTCCAGTTTTTTAAGATATTCCACGGCGATGGGCGCCAGGTATATCCTTTCCGCCGTTGGAAATCCGGTGAAACCGAAGGGATGGTTACCCGATGTGCTGAAATCCACCTGGAAATGTTCCAGGTGCTTTTTTATAAACTTCTTGATGAATCCCTGCCGGTACAGGTAGCAATATTTGCACTTATTCATTAATGAAAATACCAGGGGTGAGAAATACCGGTCGTATTCTTTGGAGAAAAAAGGCAGGAAAAAATAATTAAACGTATATACCTGGTCCAGGTTGTTGGCCAGCGTAAAGGGATGGAAGATCGCAATCACATCTTTGACCTGGCCGGGGCGCCGGGAGATGTATTTGTCCACCAGGATGTACTGGGCCACCATGGAGATGGCCTGGTTCGAGGTGAGATATAACGATTTTTTCCCCGGGCCGGTAGGGTATAACTGGCGGGCAACGCTGTCCCCGATAATCACTTCCGGGTAAGGCCCGGCTGTTTCCGCCAGTTTTATGGTTTCATAGATATCTTGATCGAGGGTGGTCTGTTTAAAAACAAACGTTTCCAGTAACAGGAAGATAGCGATTCCCACTAGAATGAAAAGTATGGATTGTTTTAAGCCAATAAACGGGCGAACACGGGGGTTCGCCCCTACTTCGCGGTCCTTCGCGTTCTTCGCGGCTGTTTTCATTTCAATCACCTAAAATTGGGCATAAATAAACGGGGCTGTCCTGCGGAATCCGAAATAGAGGATGATAAATATCAGCGTATAATAAATCCCCCAACGGAGAACCAGGGGTTTCTTTTTGATCCATGCGCCGGCGCTTCCTTTGCCCTGGAGGAATTCCACCCAGCCCAGCGCCCCGATGCCCAGGGCCAGGGCGATCACGTGCAAATAATCGATATTGAACTCCAAATAGATATGCCTGATGTTGGCACCGATGGTCTTAAAATCAAAGGAGAGGAACACTTTTTGAAAAAGGTCCCCCAGCCCCGTGGGCAGGTTTTTAATAATATAAAGAGCATCGGCAATGGAATTGGCCCTGAAAAATATCCAGGCGAAACACACCAGGCTGAAAGTGGTAAATACCTGGAGCGCCCGGTACCATTGCCATGATTTTTTAATGGACAGCGCTTTGCGGATTCTCTTTTTCAGTTTCCGGGTGCTGAAACCGACGAATAGGTACATACCCATTAGGAGCCCCCAGAGCACGAAGGTCCAGTTAGCGCCGTGCCAGAGGCCGCCCAGGAACATGGTTATGATGATACCGCCGATGTAGGCCCAGGTTTCGGTTTTAACTTTTAGTACTTTCTCTTTTGGCGTCCGTCGTAATATGGCGTATGAAATTGGCAGGAAGAGGTAATCTCTCAGCCAGGAGGAAAGGGAGATATGCCAGCGGGTCCAGAATTCCGTCAGGGTTTTGGAAAGGTAGGGACGATCGAAATTCTTCATGGTATCGAAGCCCAGTATTTTTGCCGCGCCCACGGCCATGTCGGTATAACCTGAAAAATCGCAATAAACCTGGAACGCATAAAAGCCCGCGGCAGTTATAAAAAAGATGCCGTTGTTAAAGTCAGCGTGATGAACGTCATTGAATACACGGTCCACGATTACGGCGGCGTTATCGGCGATGACCAGTTTTTTAAAATAGCCCCACAACATTAATTTCAAGCCGCCGGTGAACCGTTCATAATCGAAATGGCTTTCCCGGTAGAATTGGGGGATCAGGTGACCGGGCCGTTCGATGGGGCCGGCCGGCAACTGGGGGAAAAAGGAAACATATAAGGCATAGATACCGATGTGCCGGGTGGGTTTTTGCGCTTCACGGTAAACTTCCACCAGGTAGCTGATGGCTTTGAAGGTGAAAAATGAAATGCCGATAGGTAAAACCAGGTTTAAAAGGCCCTGGCGGGAAGAAAATGTACGGATAAAAAAATCCGCATATTTAAAAAAGAACAACAGGGCCAGGGGAATGGCCAGGCCCAGGATGAGCAATGCTTGTTTTTTTCGTTTTACCGGCGTTTTTTCGATGCCTATGGCGCAGAGATAGGTGGCGGCAGTGACCGCGAGAAGTAATAATAGATAGGCCGGTTTCCAGGACATATAAAAAAGGTAACCGGCGATTAAGAGAAAGGCCCAACGGGCTTTAAACGGGAGGAGGAAATAGAGGATGATGACTACCGGGAAAAATACCAGGAATTCGAATGAATTAAAGTTCACAGTAAACCTCTTTTTCCTGGGATTTCTAACTGTTGTCCAGCATTTTTTCGACAAATGCTAAATATTGCGGTGGGGCGTCGATAATTTGAATCCCAGTGGCCACGCCCGCTTCCCCGGTAGATTCGTCAGTACTTTCCTTGCTCCACATGACCTTACCTTTTAGGTTAAAGGTCTCATCTGCAACGCCTAATAATATGGAAACTTCACTGTCCACCGGGAGTATCTCGGTGGTGGCAACAAACAAGCCGTTTTTAGAAATATTAGAGGTCAGTCCCATACTCTCAAAGCCGTCTTTACCGATGTTTACGAGCAATTTCTTATCTAAACGTACTTCATTTCTATTTGACATGCACGCCACCTATTGAATTTAAGAGAAGCAATTTTGGCGCCACCCACCGGGAATGCCCCATTTTAACCCCGAAAAAGGATAATCGCCCATCTGGAATGATTGGCAGTGAAACAAGAAAGGGTAATTTTTTTACACTTGTTACTTCTGTTTCATATGGTCGAGGATAGGGTGGGGGAGTAAGGGAACAGGCGGCACCTGTTCCCTTACTCTTCCGTATTGCCCGATTCCTGCTGCTTTCGGGATTATTCCGCGGCAGTGGTTCGATAGCTGGCATCGACGGCCTCGATTCTTCCCATATCCATTTTAATGATTTTATCCGCCACATCAAAATAATGGTCATCATGCGTAATGGCGATGACGATTTTTCCTTCTTCTTTCATTTTCTGGAGCAGGGTTCTATAGAAGAATTTCCTGAATTCCGGGTCCTGGTCGGCGGCTACTTCATCGAATAAGTATATGGGGGCGTCCTCCAGGTAGCACTGCAGCAGGGCCAAACGTTTTTTCTGCCCACCGGAAAGATCGATGGTGCTGAAACCGGCATCTCCAATCTGGACTTTTTCAGACAGGTTTAGCAGCTTCAGATAATTATTCGCCTGTTCTTTTTTCTCTAATTTAGTGAGATCCACGTCATACAGTTTTGCAAACAAGTGATAACCGCTGAAAACCGTGGAGAAATATTCGCCCACTTCCTGGTCGCCGAGATTTTGACCTTCGATCTGGACCTGGCCTTTTTGAGGGAGATACAGCCCGGTCAACAATTTAGCCAGGGTTGTCTTGCCGCTGCCGTTACCTCCGATTATAAATGTGATTTCACCTTTCTTGGCTTCAAAATCCAGCGGGCCGACAGTAAATGTTTCGTCTTTATTATCGCTTTCGTAAGCGAACTCAACGTCTTTGGCGGTTATCCGTTCGACTTCACCCCTGGCGGGTTCAGAGGCAATCAGTTTTTGAGGATCGAGGTTGGCCGGAACATCTCTTTCAAACTCTTTCACGCGATTCCAGGAAACCCTGATTTGCATGATGTTGGGAATAGAGTTCAAAATTACGTTTACAGGGCCGATCAAGTAGAGGAGGATCATGATAAAACTCATCAGGGTAAAAGTAGATATGTTGGGGAAGATCCTGGGAATGGCAAAACTGACGGCGCCCAGTACAATGAGCAGCATGGATTCGCCGATTAAAAAGGCGTTAATAAACCGGATGATGGCCATGGCCATTTTGTCCTGGAATTCCATAGTGGTTTTTTCCACGTCACCCCTGTACTGTCTTTTCTTATTCAATCGCAAGCTTAGTTCTTTAAATCCATCCAGCAAGCCGTTAAGCAATCCCATATAAACATTACGGGTATCCCTGGCTTCTTCGAAATATTGGCGCGCTTTGCCGCTGACAAAACCGTATAGGCTGGCGATGAAGATAGCTACAGCAAGCGTTACGGCTGTGGCCCAGAAGGCGATAGTGCCCAGGTAAACGAAGGCGCAAATGGCGGTTATAACGCTGGTAATCAATGCCACGATGACGCCGGCTGAGTTTGCAATCTGCGCGGTATCGTCATTTAACGTTGCAAACACACGCCCCCTGTCCAGTTTCTCAAAGCTCTGGTAGGTGGATAGGAATACTTTATCGATCAGTCTCATTCTCAGGTCGTATACAATCTGGAAAGTAATATTGGTTAAACGGGTCTGGATGACTTTGCGCCCCACGATATAGATCATGAAGGCTAACGCATAAAAATAAACCTGGTAAACCAGTTTTATTTGGGAGAATACCGAAGTGGTGATTAAAAATATTACCACGGCATTAGCGCCGCCTGAAAGCAAGCTTAAAATGATGATCAGGGGCATGCCGCGGAGATATTTATTTTTTACCGGGAAAAGCATGGATATGACGCTGGCGATATAACTGACGCCCATGGCAGCCAACACCATTATGGCGACGGCGGGAAAACTATCGGGCGACCATACGGAAGCCACTTTCCATGGCACTCCACCCATTGCCAGGGGCAGCAAATATACCCCCCCGATAAATGGTATATATGCAAGGAGCATCCCGACAAATTTAGCCATCTTTATCAAGGTAATCGTTTCGAATTGACGCCTGCCCTTGAAAAGGTCGATAAAAACGGTGACAATGTAAACGAGAACCAACAGCACATAAAGGCCCAACGCGAATGCAAACATGGATGACACGCCATCGAGGGTTCTTCCTTCCATCATTGCAGCAGGTTTGAGATTTCCCCTGGTTAGTTCCATAACGTAATTCGCGATATAATCGGAGTAAGTGTTTTGGGAATTTGTCAGGACCACGACGCCGATTTTTTCTTCGGGCCTAAAAGTAATATGTGAGGTAAAATTTGGATTTTGCCCGCCGTGTTCGATTAACCGGCTGCCATATTCATGCGCCATCCAGCCCATACCGTAGGAAGTCAGGGAAGCCGGTATTGGATTTACGCTTTTGTCCGGTTGGTGACTTTTTTCAATTAGTTCGCGCATTCCGGCCGGTGGTTCAAGAAGTCCCATGTGAAATTGTACCCAGCGGCTCATATCTTTTATATTGGAAACGATATAACCGGCGGGATAATTGCCTCGATAGACCGGGGCGTCATACGGCCTGGGAGCGAAAAAACTAATCTTGTATCCTTTAGCCATTAATGGGTTGGTTTTATCTGTTCCTATCCGTGTATTCTTTAATTCCAATACCTGGAGTACATTTTTGCCGATATATTCTTCATAACTCATGCGGGAGACTTTTTCAATCACGGCGCCGATAATATCGTAATTAATGGTGGCGTATTCGAAAGCAGTCCCGGGAATCCTGGCAAGCTCGATTCCTTTGAGATTCCGGACGGTTTGCTGAAGGGCGTCGGGGGCGTTGGACTCGGGGATCACGGCAACGGATTTAAAGGGAATGCCGGAGGTTTGGTGCAAAACTTGCCGGAGGGTGATTTCGTATTTTTTCCCTTCATAGGTGGCTGAAAACCAGTCCAGGTATTTTGAAACAGGGTCATCCAGGTTAATTAACCCCTCTTTTTCCAGTTGCAGGGCTGCCAGGGCGGTAAAGGCTTTCGTGGTGGACCCGATTTCAAAAAGGGTGTCTTCGGTTACCGATATTTTTTTTTCTAAATCGGCATATCCGAAACCTTTCATATAGACCGGTTTATCGCCGTTAATGATGACCAGGCTCAGGCCTGGGATATCCCCTTTTTCCATTAATTCCACAACTTTTTTTTCAATCGTGGCTATTGGCGCCGGGGTTTTGATTTCAGGGTTGGTCCCCGGATTATCATTGGCAGCCGGTAGAAATCCTGGCAGATAAGTAATAAGAACCATTAATAGAACGAGAATGCCAAATTTAGAAAGAGCCGTTTTTTTTGCGTTCATAAAGCCTCCTTTTTATGCCGCGGATTATTGAGGTAAATTTTTCTGCGGCTGATGTTTTTGTATATTTATGAGCTTTTATTATATCATTTTAGGTTAGGGAAGTGCAAGTAAAAAATGGAAAAAATAGCCCGGGTCTTTTTATTTCGATATTATATTGTCCTGGTTTTCATATTTCTATATTGGATTGGTTCAGCGGCAAAATAGCGCATGAATTCTTTATCAAAATGTTCGAGTTTTAAAAAGCCCAGTTTTGCAGCCAGGTCATTGATGGTTAGCTCTTGTTTTTTCTCAAGTAAAAAAGCGGCCCTGTGGAGTTTTTCCCTGAGAATAAATTTCCGTAGGGTAATATGTTGGTGGTTTTTAAATTTGTGGGCCAGGTCGTTGGCATTGACGCTCAGCGCCCTGGCGATTTTGGCCCGGGTTAGGTCGGCCAGTTCTTCTATTTTTCGGGTTAATATAAAATCGATTGCTTGTTCGGCGATATTATGGTAGCTCATGTTTTTTTTTCTCTTCTTCTTTTCTTTCCTGCTATTTTGAGGTCATCCGGTTTTTTCCCTCTGGGTATTGATCGTTGTCGGGAATATTCCCTGTATTTCCCGGGGGTGGTCCCAAAATGTTCTTTAAAAATCCGGGAGAAATAATCGGGGGAGCAGAAACCCATTTTTTTTGATACGACTTTGATGGGGAGTAGTTCTTTCGATTCTTCCAGTAAAATAGCTGCGCGGATCATTTTTGCCATCATCAAAAATTTCCCGGGCGGTATTTTTTTTTCGACATTAAAGATGTGATACAAATGGGATTGGCTGATATTTAACTGGCAGGCAATTTTTAAGATGGTTAATTCTCCCAGTTCTTCGGTATCGCGCGATAGTATGAATCGCATTACTTTATCGGCAAAGCCGCTTTCTGTCATACGCATGTGAGTCGCCTGTTTACTTTGAATATCTTGTTTATTCCCGGCATTTTTTATTGTCCCTATATCCTCCTTGAATCGTATTCCGCTTATAGTTCAGGTTGGTTTATTCAACCGGACGAGATATAGATAACATGAGTTGTAAAACATGTAAATCCATAAAATTGTCTGCAAACGTCATCGATGTGAAAGAGATGAAGAATCCTTCTATAAAACTATTTTTGGCGGGGTATTGCTGCGAGTTTTTTTTCAACCGGCTGAAGGGAGGGCTGGTTTACCCGGGACGCTGCCGCTTAATTTGTTTTATACTGGGGATGTTGGCGGTTTTGTTATTTCCCGGCTCAGGTCGCGGACATTTTTCATGGTACGGCTTGAATTTTGTCTGCTTCCTGTCGTATTTTTTCCTCTTCATGTGGTATAAAGGCAAGGGGTAGACACGTAGGCCTGCGCCTACTTGAAATGGGCAAGCATTTATGAAATAATGTCGGCTTATGAATTTGAAAATAGTGCTTGTTGGAGTAAAACGATGAGTAACAGTCAATATTATGAAGCGAAAATTGAAGCGATTCGGGCGCTTAAGACCGACCAAATCAAGCAACCGAAGCATATCCCGGTGGGTTTGTACGCCCAGGAGGCGGAGAATCTTTACCGATGGTGCCAGGAGGATAAAGACCTGCTGGTAGCCAGGGGATTATCCTGGGATATCGTTTCCGATCTTCCGGCCCGTATCGGGGCATTGATGGAAGCGGAATCCTTATGGAATAAACAACGTCGAAGTAGGGATGA
>JAUPLE010000766.1 GCA_030837085.1 Acidobacteriota bacterium
CCCTGGTGGACTTTTTAAACGACCTGGGCGTGATTCTCCACTTTAAAGACCTGGAACTGCACGATACCCATGTGCTGGACCCCAAATGGGCAACCGAAGCCGTGTATAAAATAATCAATTCAAAGCGATTGGCGGAGCACAGCGGCGTTTTAAAGCTGGACCTGCTGGAGGAAATTTTAAAACCAACGAATGAGCACGATTATGACTACCCGCCGGATAAATACCCGTACATCATCGAACTGATGATCAAATTCGAATTGTGTTACCGGCTGAATACGAATCGCGTATTGATCCCCAACCTCCTGGCCGCGGAAGAGTGCCACTTTGAGTTCGACTATGGCTCCTCGTTAAAATTCATTATCGAATATGATTTTTTACCTCCCAGCGTGATGCCGCGTTTCATCGTGCGCATGCACCGGGATATAAAAGACGGCATGCAGTGGCGCACCGGCGTGGTGTTGGCGGATAAAGCCTTCCATGCCACTGCCGTGGTTAAGTGCGACGAACGGGAACGCCGGATATTTATTTACGTCAACGGAGAACAAAAAAGGGACTATTTTTCCATCATCCGAAAGACAATCCGGGACATAAACGGTTCATTTGAAAAACTGGAGACCAAAGAACTGGTTCCTTTGCCGGATAACGATAAAATAACCGTAGAGTATGAGGAATTAACCGGTCACGAGCTGATGAGAATCCCCGAAATAACCATCGCCAAAATAAGAAAACGCTACCCTGTTGCCGCATTACTGGATGGTATTGCCGGGGCCGAAGACAGGAAAAAGGAATATGAGAAAATACCCCGCGAGGGCGGCGATATATATTTACAGGTAATCCAGCAAAACCGGCAAGAGCAAATAGCCACGCAAAACCAATCGCTAGAACAGGAAACCAATATCCATATTGATATCGACATAAAAGTTGATTTACCGGCGCTTAAAACGGATTTTTTCAAATTAAAGGAAGAGTTGGAAGAAATGGCCGCAAACAATCCGGCCCTGGCAAAGGAATTGGCGGTATTGGCAAAAGTCGAAGACGGCCTGGATGGGTTAACCATGAAAGCGAAGGAAAAGGAACTGGCCAAACCGTTAAATAAATTAGGCCGTTTATTGGAGAAGATGGGCGATAAAGATTCAAAGTTGAGCAAGATATTGGAAGGAACAAAAAAAGGGGTGGAGTTGGCGCAAAAAGTAGGCCGGACCTATAACAAATTTGCCCAGTGGTTGGCCCTGCCGCAAGTACCGGATATTATCCTGGGCAAGAAATGATTTTCTCAGGCGCACTTGTTATTTCTCTAAATCTTTAATTTTATCCATTAGCTTCGCTGTCAAATCGGAAAACAATTTTTTCAATTCATCGACTTTAAAATCCAATACCATTTCAACGGGCCATCGATGGATATCATCCGGGAATTCGCTTACCCTCGCCATGGCTATTGCCAACCAATATAGATCAAAACCCGGGTCCTTCTGGGAAGCTTGCTGAACCAGGGTCCAAAAATCTTCAGATTGCAAAATAAAGTAAATATCAATTGCGTCCCTGGGTTCTGCTCTTCCAAAAAAAGCCAGTAATTTATCGGTGGCCAAATCTTTATAATCATTTACTCGAATTCCATTTGAACTTTCAAACGGCGGCTCGAAACGAAAAGGCGATTCATATGCCAATTGCAGTTTTATACTTTCTGTCCCATTCCCAATTTCAAATTCCACAAATGTTTCAAAACGGCGGGTGACAAGAACAGAAAATCGCTTTTTCATTTCTTCTTCAAGGTTCCGGGAAAAGGGTAGAATCAGTTCTTTTTCCGATGTGAAAATATCAAGATCAAAAGACTTACGATGCCCTAAATAAAATTCAGCAAGCGCTGAACCACCGGTTAGTAAGAAATAAATAGAGTCCTTTATTTTAAAGAAGAATGATAATACTTCATTTTGAAAGGGAGTTAATACATTTTTAGGCGTGAGCATTAAAATATGATTCCCATATGCGGTTGATACCGTGTGGAAGATGCAGTTCAGGGAGGTATTTTTTTATTTCTTCCCAATCGATTGCGGCAATATCCTCTGCCCTGCCATTCATAAGAACCTGCCGGTAATACCATTTTTTTTGGAAGCTATCTTGCAAATCGATATCTTCTTTTGACCATACGATATACCTCTTAGGTCTCATTATCAAAACTCCTTATCAAATTAAAACCGCTACTTTATTACGGTACTATTATAATACGTCTCTTTCTTTTTTTCAAATCAAAAAAGGTTTCTTTGTAGGGGCCTATCCCAACCACTTCTCATCTTCACTGCAGGCACCACCTGGGCAACCTCCTGGTTCCAGGTCAAAACCCAACTGGAAAATATGAAAGAACCGTTCCTCTCCTACCGGGAATACCGGGAAATATGCTCCCACCAGGAAATAACGGATAAAACCAGCCAGGATACCCTGGTGGAAAAAACGGGACAGGCGAGAGAAATCAAGAGGCAATTTCCATTGCATCTCTCTCCGATTTTATGTATAATATACCTGTAACGTTAAGATTAGGAGTTATTAACAATGAAACTGGGTATCGTATTTTGGGACCTTCCGAAATTCATGGATGAAAGCTATTTAGTGGAATTTCTCCGGGAACAAAAAAATAAGGTCCCGTATTATTGGGCGATGACTCGGTTTCTAAAATATGGCAGGGTGGTGGATACCTTAAAACTTTTCAACATAAAAGAAATCATTGAAAACCTTGATAAATTACAGTTGCCGGAATATGCCGTCAAAAAATGGAAACGAATGGGGGAAGTTTTTGGATAAGTTCTTCTTGTGAATTTCGATATGAATGAATTCTCTCGTTTTTATGAAGAGTTGATCTACACCTTATATCACAAAAAAGAAGAACCCATTTAAACCTGGGGAAAAAGCGGGACAACCAAGAGAAATTTACCGGGTGCTTGCGTTCAGAATCGTGAGTCCCACAATGGCATTCCCGTCTTTTCTTATTAAAATATCATCATCTGTTTCAATGGTGGTGGTAGCTCTCTGAGGTTTTCGAAAACTCATGTATAAGACGTCGGCCTCTTTATCATAGTCCAACCATATGTGCTGGGTTCTTAATCTCATCATATCAGAGGCCATTACCATGCATTTGCCAATAAATTCATTTGTTTTTGCCGCTGTTTCCATTCATACATTTCCAATTTAATTTCATTCCGGTTAAGCATTTAAGCGCTCTCGAATTTAAATACTGACCTCCTTGCTTCATCAAATAGGGACTCATCGATATAAGCTAACTGGCGTGCAGGTTTTTTGCATGCCCGGTTGAACGTTCAGTCAGGTTAGCAGATTTCTGGGCGAGGTGTATTAAATTACGAAGGGCCTCATTAACAGCTTTTTCTGTGGGGAAGACTTTTGCCACATCAGGGCTTAGGAGCACCAAATTGGTGCCTTTTTGGTAAGACTCAAAATACTTACCACGGACACCCTGACCAAGGTCCTCTCGTTTATATTCCGAGCGGAGTTCATCTGATTTAACCTTTTTCATATATTCTCCTTTCTTTTCGGGTTAATAGACGCGCATTTATAATCCTTGTGCGATCTCCACGTTCCGTATGGGAAACAATCAGCAACCGATTTTGTTGCGACAATCCAAAAGTAATATATCGTTTTTCGTTCAAAGAATGATCGGGGTCTTCAAAAGTAATGGCCAGCGGATCTCCGAAAATAGTTACAGCCTCTTGAATAGAGACATTATGCTTTCGGATATTCGCAGCAGCCTTACGTGGATCCCATTCAAATTCCATTATAACCATCCTTGCCGATTGCGCCATTGAGTGACATCTATTCTTTTATTTGAGCTACGCATTTTTACTATTACCAGGTCAATTGTAATATGAAACAAAACATTTTGCAACCTTTTTTCTTCGCTCCCTCACTTCCTTGCTTTTTACCACTCACCAATCCACCAATTTCCCAATTGCATTTTCCTCCGCTTTAATATATGATTACCCGTATGAGCATAAATAAAAACGAAAAAAAGCCCGGTGCTGATGGCGTTCAACGCTCAGGCCAGCAACTGGCAGCGGATAATGATATCAAACGACTCCACCAATTGGAGCACGCGATTGGGGAAAAGCTGGAGCAGCGAGATTTTGATGAAATTTTAGAACCTAGTCTACCTGGATACGCACTGGTGGGCCCTGATGGCTTTGAACAAATGGTGGGATTAAATTTAGATAATATAGAATTAGGCCAGGCGGCCGCTTTAATTGCCGATTTTCGCAATCTCCATCTACTCAGCCTAAGGGATTGCCAATTGACCGATATCTCCTTTATTCAAGAATTGAGTCAACTGACACATTTATCTTTGACTTGGATTGAAATTACCGATATCTCCAGTCTTCAAGTGTTGAGCCAACTGACAGAGTTAAACTTAGATATTACTTATATCACCGATTTCTCCCCTCTTCAAGGGTTGAGCCAATTGAAACATTTATCTTTAGGCGCTAATCAAATTACCGATATCTCCTTTCTTCAAGGATTGAACAAGCTGACAGAGTTAATTTTAGCTTATAATCAAATTACCGATATCTCCTTACTTCAAGGGTTGAGCCAACTAACTCG
>JAUPLE010000767.1 GCA_030837085.1 Acidobacteriota bacterium
TTTTTGCGGGGACGGGGAAATTCAGCCCAGGCATCTCCCCAAGTATTTATTCATTTCAGAACAGGGATTGGAAAGAGTTGGCAGTAAAAATAATGATGAGCCGGATAAGGATTTAGAGGAGTTGGATAGCATTCCAGGTTATATCTCCGGTGCTAAAGCGCAAATCCTTGCGGCTCTAAGAAAAGCACGCTGGAATAAGCAAAAAGCAGCCCAATTTTTGCACATCGATCGCAGTACCCTCTGGCGTAGAATGAAAAAACACAATATCGAAGGTTGATTGGTGGGGAAAACCGGTTTTTTTGCTTTGAAATCGGAGCTCAGAGCTCCAATTTAGAGTTTTTAACGCCGATTCGGAGCTTTTAACACAGATTTGGCGCTTTTAGCCCCGATTTGGAGTTCAAAGCTTGAACGTCGGAGCTTTTAGCTCCGTTATCGGTGCCCGGAACGCCGATTTGGTGCTTTTGGCTCCGTTATCGGTGTTCGGAACGCCGATTTAGAGCTTTTAGCCCTGATTTTTTGGACCTAAAAACGCCGCTTTGGAGCTTTTTGCTCCGTTATCGGTGCTCGGAGCCCCAATTCGGAGTTTTTTCTTGAAATAATTGAGTCTTTGGGCCCTGATTTGGAGCTTTTAACGGCAAATCAGAGTTCGGACCACCGATTTAGAGCTTTTAACACTGAATCGAAGCTCAGAACTCCAATTTAGAGCTTTTAGCGCCGAACTAGAGCCAGCGCATTTTCAATTAGTAATCATCCATAAATTGTAGATTGCATTCTACTGTATATTTTGCTATATTATTATTTAATGAATACGTCGTCAGCGGTTGATATTTTTGCTAGCTCGGAACTGGAAAAGTTTATCCTGAATCACGAACTCCTGGGACCTGGGGATAAACTGGATGGCAAAATCATCGAAATTAAAAAAAACGGTAAAGTTCTCATTGATTTCGGGGCATTCCGTGCATTGGCTGAAATCAAATTTTCCATCAAACCAGGCGAGACTCTACGGCTCATCGTCGACGCCAAAGAGCCCCAACTCAAATTGCGGCTGGATAATTCGCTGCGGCTGGATATGAACGGCTGAGGAACGTATGAAGAAAAGGTAAATGAATGTCCCATGAAAGATATGGACAATACAAAAGAGAAAATTAAAAGGGCAGTGGCGCTGCAATATGAGCGGGGAAAAGACCGCGCCCCCCGCGTTGTGGCCAAAGGCAAAGGGCTGATCGCCCAAAAAATCATCGAAGTCGCCGAGGAACACCACATCCCCCTCCACCAGGACAACGAGTTGGCCCAGGTATTGGAAGCCCTTGAACTGGAAACTGAAATTCCCACTGAACTGTTCCGGGCCGTGGCCGAAGTGTTGGCTTTCATTTACCGTTTGAATAAAAAAATGTAAATAGTCGCGTCCGGGTCCATCTACAATCTACACCCAGACACCCGGGCCCAGTTGCTTTAAATCTTTATCAAATAATGATTTCAAAAAAAAATATGTATCCAAGCGCAACAATTTTACGGATTTTCAAGATACTCAAATTGTGGTATTTTTACTCTTAATAAGGTGAAGGATCAGGGAGTATTGCCTAGAAGGAGGAATCCAATACCATGATCGAAAAACAAAAAAAAATCGACTGCACACAGGGACTCGCCCACTACACCAGCGATACAAAAGAAATCGAATACCGAATACGACAGTATAAGGGGATAAAAAACGCCGCGGTTATTGTAGTGGAAGTAAAGCCCGGCGAATGGGATTTGTGCGCTTATGTTGTGCCTACTTTATTTGACTCGCTGCATATGATTGACCGGTTGGATTTACGAGAATATTTATCCGCCCATCTCCCGGGGCACATGATCCCCGTCTATGTGGTTATCCTGGAAGAACTGCCTTTAACCGCCGTTGGGGAAATCGACCCCACAAGACTACCTTTACCTGAAAAACCCGGAGATGAGAAATATGCGGCCCCACGGGACTGGGTAGAAAAAAAATTAGTAGACATATGGTCTGACGTGCTTCACCTGGACGAAAAACACATTGGCATCGACTCGGATTTTGCCGACCTGGGCGGCCATTCGTTGAGCGCCGTTCGTTTGCTGGGCAAAATTCATAAAGAATTCGATGTGCTGTTGGCCATGAAGGATGTGTTGAACATTTCCACCATCCGCGGCCTGGGACAACTTATTAAAAAAAGAAAAACCATGAATTGAAATTAAAAATATGCAGTAGGGAACCGGCTTCCTCTACCAATGGAATAAACTGGTTAAAGGGTAGGTGTAAGAGATAGGCCATTTTCACTACCCCAACCACCGCTCATCTTCACTGATGGCGATACCTTTCTCTTTGCAGTATTCTTCCGCTTCCGGGGTAAACCCGCTGCGGGAAAAGATAAATCCCGCGGCCCGATCTATCCCTTCTATTTTTTTTACCTCTACCAATTTCCTTTCGAATTCGCTGACCTCATCTTTGGAAAATTTTCTTAAATCCCTGCTCTTCACTTCCCCGATAATAGAATAATCACCCAGCGCCTGGGCGCGGGCAAAAATATCCACATTGAACTTTTTCGCATATTCCGGTGAACTGTCGTACCGCCACACGCGGGAATATTCGCAAAACTCAAAATCTCCCGGCAAATACCGGCTTATCGATTTGAAAAAATCACTGTTTTCCCTGGCCCGGTATTTCAATTGATCCAGGATCGCATACTCGGCATAATAACCTTTCTGGTAATTGTATTTTCCCAATAAGGCATAATAATCCTTTTTCGACTTTTCAAAAGCTTCAATGTACTCTTTCCTGATTACTTTTACATCAAATTCCCGAATCTCTTTTTCATACACCCCGCGGAACACTTTGTCAAAAATATTATCGCCGACGCCGCGGTAATCGAAATTGGTCTGCCCCTGGCTGATAATATCCGCTTTTACCAGGGCTTTGAGTTTTTTCTCCAACTCGCCATCGGTCATATCCAGGTTTAATTGGTCCAGTAGTTCTTTCCTTGTCCATTCACGGTCTCTATATTTACTGAGATGCAGTACGATATTTTTGGCGTTTTGATCGTTGACCCGGGAAAAAGCGCTGGAGATATATTCCATCCAGGTGGATTTAATCGTACCTTCATCGTCCAGGGTCTCAAATTCCAGGGTACGACTTAATCCATCGATGGTGGTAAGGTCTTTTTCCGGGTAATTGGAACGGAAAACAGCGCTGATATAAAAGGGGCTCCCTTCAGTATAGTTTATAAGCGAGTATGCCGTTTCCTCAGCGATAGGAACCTCGAAAAATTCGGAGTACTTATATAACATTTCGGCCGCTTCATTCTCCGGCATGCTCCTGAGGAATTTGTACTTGAACCGGGCCGGCAGCATACTGCTGAGTTCCTTCATCAACCAGCCCACCCAACTGCCCGATACCAGTAAAGGAGCAATCTTACTTTCGGCTGTACTGAGATAACCACCGGCCAGGTCATCCACAAGCATTTTCATGTCCTTATCGCGGTAAAACATGGCATTTAAAAACTGGAACTCATCGATCATTTGCACGATGTATTCATCTTGCCTGGAAGCAATCATTTTCGGGGCATTTCGGGCAATATCCCAGAGGATATCGAGATTCTCATGGGCCGCGGCGTGGGCCGCGCCTTCAATGAGTCCGCACAAGTAATCAAGCCCCTC
>JAUPLE010000768.1 GCA_030837085.1 Acidobacteriota bacterium
CCACGCTCGCTCCTCCGTACGATTTTAAAGCCTTCAACGATTTCTTTTATCATAATGATTTTTTTGCCGGTCTCCGTGAAAAAATAAGATTTAGTCTGGTAGATGCCTATGAAACCACATTTTTTAAAGATTTTGGCCTGGAAAAAAATGCAGCGGAATTTCCGAAGGAACAACTTGTATTTTTTGGTAATTACAAGCAGGCCCTTCTGGATGGCAAATACAACGATCTTACCTTCGAGAAACAGATGTTTGATAAAAATTTTTATGCCCTGGTCACTCGGCCAATGGATCGCTTGCGTGAAAAATTCGTTGCCCTGGGTAGTTGTTTTCCCGGTCAGCGAAGACTATTTGTAAACACAGCCGGAAAGTTCTTTATTTGCGAGCGGGTGGGGGCAAATTATCAAATAGGAGACGTAGATAATGGCTTCGACTTTGATGCTATTTACCGATTCATGGTTAATTATGCAGAGTTTTTCAAAGAATGTAAATATTGCTGGGCTCTCAGGTTTTGTAAGAAATGTTTCACCGATATTAAAAGGGGACCTGAACTTGATGAGGTAAGAAAACAGAAACTATGTAAATACATGCTAAAAACAACTGAACAAAATCTCATTGCCTACTGTGAATTGAAGCAGAGAAATCCCGACGCATTCGCTCCTTTCAAAAATATTGTCGTCGTTTGATCGACAGGTTTAGCGATAATAAGAAAAAAGGCCAGGTAGCCACCCTGGGCGATTTGTTCGAAGCCGCATTAAAAAAGGAATAAAAGAAAACCCCGCTGCGCCCCCCTCTGCGAGGGGTTTCTATTTGTAGGACTGAACCAAGGGATTCCGCTCTGAACACCATCAGGCTCTATACCTCCAGCGGAGGTTTCTTCCATCTCTGCCCCCCCTCGCATTAACCATTAACCATTAACCATTAACAATTGACAATTAACCATTATCTCTTTTCGTTTTTGCATTTCCCTAACGGGGTTCGAGCGGACACTCTCAAAAGTCTCCTTACCCCCCAGGAAAGTCTCCTTACCGCTCAAAACTCTTTCTCCACTACTCAAAAGAGTCTCCCAACCGCTCAAAACTCTTTCCCAACCACTCAAAAGAGTTTCCCAACCACTCAAAACTCTTTCCCAACAACTAAAAAGAGTTTCCCCAGTGCAGCCCCTAATTTGGTTTAGGTTTCGTAAACCTAGTTGTATCCGTTTTCCCCAGCCCGGTCCAGTTTTCAAAGTGTCCTCTTTTTTCCCCTGGTCGGCGGAGGTGATTATCGGCTCAATATTCAATATTAGTGAGGTTATCGTGACATTTTCCCCCGTGTCTGCCCCAATTGAAATTTCTTATTTCTATGCCAAAATGAGAATTGCTACGAAAGGCACAAAACCTTTTTTTTATTCCTCATTTTTTGGTATAATATATGCGCCATGGACGAAAAACAAGAATATGTTGAAAAGATAGAAAAATTGATTAACTCCGCCGATAAATTCAACGAGATGTCTTTCCGTATGGTGCTGGAAGGGCTAATCAATAAAGGAGGCGTAGAATCCGAATATATACTGGCGCGGTATTTAAATACCAAAACCCTGGATTTTAATACCCGCATCAATATCATCCGCGTCGTCGGGTACATACAAAGCCCCCATTTCCTGGTGCCTTTAAAAAATATCATCGATAAAGAAGAAAACATCCATCTCAAAAAAGAAGCAGTCATATCCGTTTCCAAGTACAATGACCGGCGGGCGTTGAATATTCTGAACCATGCCCTATCCAATATCAAAAACGCCTTACTCCTCGACACCATCAATAATGAGATCGGCAAGATCAAGCGGAATAATCCCGTATATGCCTTACTGCCCAGGTTCCTGGACGGAGAGAAAAATCCCGAAAACTTCGAAGTTACCCTGGGAATACTCAAACGCATCCTGCGACCCGCGGATGCTTCCATGTTTCTCAGCTACCTCCGCTGCGGCAAACCCCTGATCGAAAACGGGGCCTTTGAAATCCTCTGCTATACAGGCGATCTCAGCCACCAGACCCCCATCATGCAATATTTCCAGGACCAGTTTAATCATATCCCCTGCATCCAGCAACCCCAATGCGAAGAACTCTACAAATTAACATTAACACTCAAACATTATTTTCTCAGGTTTCCTTCGCTGGTGGACGGCCAACTGGACAACCTGGGTACGCAGCTATTTTATGTCCAGGACAGCCGGATTCGCAACCTGTTTATTTCCATCCTTTGTCAGAGCCGGCAATCGCCGGCCATTACCTTCGTAAGCAAAATATATGACTCGGAACCAACGCTGCGAGAAACAATTATCGTCGAATATTCCGGCAACGAAGGAGCCGTCAATCTTTTATTCGAAAAATACCAACTCGAAAATTCCGCCTTAAGCCCGCTCCTGATTAAATCTCTCCTCAACAGCAATCGCGGTATCACTTACTTCTATGAACAATTCTTCAACCTCAACGACGAAGGCAAAAAAATCGTGGTCAATTGTTTGCCCTACGGCAGCAGCCATGATCTAGCCCAATTTACCAGGATGATATTCCAATCCGGTATACCCCATCTTAAAGAAATTCTATTATGCCGGATAAAAGAGAATTATGAGTTCTCCGCAAAAGAAATACTATTTGATCCCAGCAAAGAAGCTGAATTCTCCACCATGGAAAAAGAATACCTGGAAACCACTATCCAGCTTTTTCCCATTTCCGCCATGAAAAAGATGCTCAAGGAAATCGCATTTACTGAAGCCGTGCCCAGTAAAATAAATATGTATTTGCATCTTATCGATGACATCGTGCCTTCAGGATTAACAATCAAACTGGAAGAAAAAGACCTCACTGCCGCGATATCCCGTAAAATCCTCACCACCGGCAACCTGGATCTCGTATTGCTATTTTTAGAGGTACTCAAATATATCAAGACCTTTGACCCGGAAACATATACCAATTTAAATGAAGGATTGGAATTATTTACCCTCCAGGGGGATCAGAAGATCAGCGCGGAAGCAAACGACCAGGTACGGAAAGCCCACAAAAATCTCACCGACCTTTTTTTCGAAATCCGGCAGATCGAAACCGGGTTAAAAACGCTGGACAAATTGTTTGCCAGGGAAGAATTGGATTTCGACCAACTGGCCCATCTCTTTAGCGCACATTCCTTTTGCGTGGCGTTAAATATCGAACAAGTAAGCCGGCTCATCGAACAGCGATTGGCCGCTGCCGGGCGTGAAGAACTCAGGAAATGGCTGCCTCTCTTTAACCGTTTCCCCATGATCGCGTTTCAACTCAAAGATGCCATCGCTCAGAAAGCAAATGCCCAGTCAGGTCCGGAAAGCTCGGCTTTACAGAAATTCCACCAGGCGCTGCCGACCATTCCCGTTAAGATTGTAATTCGCCTGTCCAATAAGCGGATCACGGCCATTCTTAGAGAACAGTTCCACGAATTGATCCCCCATATCCCCCTGGATACCGAAACCGACGTTCTGGCAGAGGAAGATATGTTGTTGTGTGATACCGTGACCCTCAAGGATTTCATTTTAAAGAATACACTGCCTTCCCGGAAGTTATTCTTGTTCCTCGATAATATATCCGAATTCGAGTCATTCAAGACCTACAATCCAAAGCCCCTGGTAAAACCCTTTTCCGCTTACCGCATCATGAAAGAGGTATTGAAAGAGATTTACCTCTAGGGCAGGGAAACGGGAAATTCTCGCTTCAATTTTCAAATTTCCCGGATAAATATATTGCTTATTTTTTATTAATTGATTAAAATAGGAGGCGCCATGGAAAACAAAGACATAAAAAATATCAGCGATTTTTTTTCAAAGGAAAGCCCGGAATTAACCCCGGAACAAAAATGGAACCTGGTCTTCGAAGGTTGGATCGACAAAATCGACGAAAAAAAACTAATGCCCAACCTCTTCGAATTAAAAATCTGGTTCGAGGCCCTGGATGAATTCTTCTCCTCCACTTACCTTGAAACCCTGGTTTTCAAATACCAGACCACCAATACCCGCGATTACGAATTCTATTTTGTCACCTTTACCCACGTGGTCACCAAAATCATCGGGCATCTCAAGGACCTGGATTTTGAAAAGGATAAATACCTGCTCAATTTCGAAGAGTTTATCGTCGAGAAGATATTCGAAGAATACGCCACATCCGTGACCAAGCGGTTCCCCTATCTCAAAGATATCTATTCCCCATCTTCCTGGTTCTACAGCTTGCGAATATTCCTCCAGAGCATCAGGAATCTCGTTTTCGAGCTGACCCGGAGCAACCCGGTTTCCCAGAAAGCGTTTTTCTCCCTCCGTAAACTCTATCGCAAAGAGTTCATGAGCAATTCCATTATCGTCTCCCTTCTGAAAGGGAATTTTATCCCGAAAATGGATAAAGTTTACCAGCAGGACATCTGCGATATTATCAACGACAGGGAAGACAAAAAGCTCAAACGCGAGATCGGCATCTTTTTCATTTTCGCTTTCCGTATAATGAAGCTCAATAACTTTATCGAGCAGAACCTGAATGTCAACCGGAATATCAGTCTTACCATTCCCCTGATCCTCCTGCTGAAAAAGCAAATCGAGAATATCCTGTCCTTTTACGATACCGTCCTGAAACAAAGCCTGGGGGAGGCTTTCAACCAAGAAGAGGAAATGCAGAAAATCGATAAAATCTTCCGGGACCTCCGGCTGGAGTACCAGAAAATTTACGAAGGAGAGTTCGCCTATTATTTTGACGCCGAGAGCGAAAAAATAAACCGCCGCAAACTCTTAAAAAATATCATTATCATTTCCGACTTTGCCATCCAGGACTTGATCGAGAGTGTGGCCAAGCTTTTCAAACCGGAAATTTCCGGCAATTCCATTTTCGAAAATTACACTTCCCGGGCGGAAAAAGCCTCGGAGGTCAAAGAAAAACTCGTTAAACTGCACACCAAAATCAATAACTTCTTTTCCGAAAAAGGAAAAATCACCCCGGCGGATATCTTTTTCGATATCAACCAGTTTATTGAAACCGATTTGAACTATCTCTTATTCAAAGATTGGAATGAATTTTTAGATCACTTTAATAAATTAGTGCGTACCGATTTTTCCCCCGAATTTAAAACCAATCTACGCGCCTTCCATTCCTTCATAACCAAGATTCTAAAAGAAATGGTGGACAAAAAGAGCGGCTGATGGAGATCATATATGGAAAGAGAAAGAACATTTGTCATGATTAAACCCGACGGGATTCAGCGTGGTCTTGCAGGTAAAATCATATCCCGTATTGAGCGGAAGGGTTTGAAGCTGGTGGCGTTAAAAATGATGCGTATGGATAAAGCGTTGGCTGAGAAGCATTATGCCGTGCACCATGGGAAACCTTTCTATGATCGACTGATTAATTTTATCACATCGGGGCCGGTTATTGCCAGTATCTGGGAAGGTGATAACGTCGCCGCTATCGTGCGGAAATTAGTAGGGGCCACCAGCCCGGATACAGCCGAACCAGGGAGCATCAGGGGCGACTTTGTTATCAGCACGACCCTGAATACCATCCATGCATCGGATTCAAAGGAATCCGCCGCTTTCGAAATAAACCTCTTCTTTAAAGAAGAGGAAATACAGGATTATTCTCTTTGTCTTGAGCCCTGGTTTTACTACAGCGCCTAAATCATAATAAAAAAGGACTGCTGCGATGGAAATATACATTAACGGAAGTAAAATCGCTTTCCAACCCCTGTTTCCATTAACCTGGGGCAACTTCTTCCAAAAGCTGTTGGAAAATCAAAATTATATCCCCCAGGATCACGGCATCGTTGCCGTATCCGTGGACGAAGTGGATTCATTGACCCTGATGACGGAACAATCCGATCACATGCTCCCGGAAAACATTAACGTCATCCGGGTCGCCACAAAGGATTCCCTGACCATTACCCGGGATGGATTTTCAAAGGTCAGCGCCCTGCTGGAAAACATAAAAAGGGAGATTCTTAATGCCGCGGACTTTTACCGGCAGGGGAAAACCAATGACGGTTCCGCTAAGATTGTTAAAATCATGGAAGCCATTAAGCCCATTGTCAATTTCATCAATTCCGTGGGAATGAGTTTTTCTTTAGATTTCGATGCGCTCCCGTATGATTCCAATACCACGCTGCGGGAGAAAGTAGGGCAGTTCCTGGAAACCCTTGATCAATTGGTAGCAGCGCAGGAGAAGCAGGATTATGTCGAAATCGCCGACTATTTGGAATACCGGTTGAAAGAAGATATGAATGGTTGGAATACCATTGTCAACCTGCTGCTGCGGGAGATCGAGGCTCGCTTTGCTTGATATTGTAGGGGCTTGATATTGTAGGGGCTTGATTTATCAAGCCCCTTCGCAGGGATTCATCTTTTGGGTTTGATAAATCAAACCCCTACGTATATTGTCTTTGAGATCAGGATATTTTATAATTAGAAAAAGGAGAATCCAAATGAAATTCAATCCTGAGAAACATCATCGACATTCCATTCGATTAACAGGATATGATTATTCGCGGGCAGGGACGTATTTTGTTACCATCTGCACCCAGGACAGGGAATGTTTTTTTGGTGATGTAATTGAAAATCAGATGATTTTGAATCAAAACGGCATTATTACCCGGAATTGCTGGTTTGGATTATTAAAAATTTTCAATAATATCCAATTGCCTGATGTTGTTATCATGCCCAACCATATACATGGAATTATAATTATCCAATACCAGGTTAAAAATCATCGATCCTGTAGGGGTTTGATTCATCAAACCCCTGATATAGATTCGATCGAAAATCCGGAATGGATTTTAATGAGAATTCCATCTCTGACCTTGGGAAAGGTTATTCGACATTTTAAAGCCCATGCAACGATTAATATTCGAAAGAATGGTGCCGGACATTTTCAGTGGCAACGAAATTATTATGAAGAAATTATTCGAAATAACAAGGAAATGGATTATAAACGCAGTTATATAACGAATAATCCTTTGGAATGGGAAGAGGATGAAGCGAACCCTAAGAATATAAGAAAAGAGGAGGGTTTGATATTGTAGGGGTTTGATATTGTAGGGGCTTGATTTATCAAGCCCCTTCGCAGAGGTTCATTTTTTGGTTTGATAAATCAAACCCCTACGTATGATTCATTTTTGGGTTTGATAAATCAAACCCCTACATATATTGTCTTTGAGATATAGATTCTGTAATAGCGTCCATTCAATCCGGGAATGGAGCATTTTGATCTGTATATGAATCCGTCCTAGTCTCCCGCTCCAGTTACAATAAATACGAATATGGGAACGCAATCCCCAGCCCCATCGGCTTGAAAATCCTGGCTAATGATTTCAATATCTCCCTGGACTGGCTGATCGCCGATAAAGGCCCCATCATTTATAAAGAAAAAACAGGACTCACCTCGACAATGGCGGATGTCAACAACGATGTGAAATCTCTCCTGGCCGACATGGAACGTATTCCCCTACTGCGCTATGAAATCCTAACCCACTACCACAAGTTCATCCTGGAACATAAAGACCTGATGGCTGCACCGGTAAATGAACAATGAAACCGCGGCGACAATATCCGGCTGTGAAAATAGCCACAAAGGCACCAAGGCACAAAGGAGCACAAAGGAGGATTTTTTTCGGTTGTCCCTTTTTTTTCCTTTTAAAATTATCCTGGCTATTTATAAAGTCCACTTTACAAATAACCAGGATAATTATAAACCCCACTTTATAAATAGTCAACTTAATTCATTCCAACTACCTGGGTGCAGGTAGAGATCAATTTTTTTTCGCCTGTCCCCTCTTTTTACCTCTTTCCCGATTGCTTCCATGGATACAGTGTGTTCCGTGGGGCCACTTGACTGTTCCACTAAATCAAGATACAATAACGCCATGGAACCGATCGAACTAAAGAGTAAATTTGATGACCTTAAACGCAAAGCCAATGATTTAAAAAAATTCCTGGACCTGGAAACCAAACGCCAACGTATGCTGGAAATCGAAACCGCCCTCACCGACGCCGATACCTGGAACAAACCGAAAAAATCCGCGGAACTACTTAAAGAAAAAAAAGTCCTCAGCAACTTCCTGGAAATAGAGGCACAATTTAAAAACAGCATCGATGAAATCGAAACGTATTTTTCCCTCATGGACGAAGACCCGGATTTAATTAATGAAGCAGAACAAGAAATCCTGTCTTTCGAAAAACTGGTCGAAGACGCGGAAACTAAAAATTACCTGAGCGGGGAGAACGACGGAGGTAATGCCTTCTTAAATATCCATCCCGGCGCCGGCGGCACCGAAAGCCAGGACTGGGCGGAAATGCTCTTACGTATGTACCTGCGTTTCGGTGAAAGAAGTAAATACAAAGTGGATATCGTGGAACTGATGGCCGGGGAAGAAGCAGGCATCAAAAGCGTTACGGTCAAATTCGACGGCCAATTCGCTTACGGTTACCTGAAACAAGAGATCGGCGTCCACCGATTAGTAAGGATATCGCCCTTTGACGCCAACAAACGGAGACACACCTCTTTCGCCGCGGTATTTGTCTACCCGGAAGTAGATGATTCCATTGAAATCGAGATCAACCCCAGCGACCTGCGCATCGATACTTATCGAGCTTCGGGAAAAGGGGGACAGCATGTCAATACCACGGACTCCGCCGTCCGGATTCACCATGTCCCCACCAATATCGTAGTCCAATGCCAGAATGAACGGTCCCAACACCAGAACAAGGAAAGCGCCATGCGTATGCTGAAATCGAAACTCTATGACCTGGAAATGCGGAAAAAAATGAAAGAAAAAGACCGCCTGGAAAATGAAAAAGGTGAAATCGCCTGGGGGAATCAGATACGCTCTTATGTTCTTCACCCTTACCAGAGCATCAAAGACCACCGCACCGGCCTGGAAACCGGCAACACCCAACGTGTACTGGACGGCGATATTTTTGATTTTATCAAAGCCGCCCTAAAAAGAAAAACCGCTTAACAGAACTACTTTTTTCCTCTTTTTATTCCATTGCTTGACAACCGTGGTGATATTTTATAAAATACGGGCATGAGTATGGATAGTATGGTAAAAAAAGCTTTTTATGTTGAGGGAAACGGCAAATGGATGCCTATAAATACAAAATCTCGTATCGATAATACCTACCTATTTGGGGGAGTACTGGCAATAACGCTTATCTTCTTTTTCATGAATGCAATGGTTTTTATGGACGATGTTTATATCTATTTACGAGTCGTTAAAAACATTGCCAATGGAACCGGCCCGGTCCTGAATCCCGGGGATAATCATTTTCCTGTAACCAGCCCCCTCTGGGTATTCCTATTGGCATTTTTAACCAAAATATTCAGCTTTATCGACCTGGTCCTGTTGGCCAAAATCACATCGACCATTTGCCTGGGGATAGCATCTTTCCTGGCTTTTCTCCTGCTGCGCCGCCATATTGGCAGTTGGGCGGTATTAACTCCTTTGCC
>JAUPLE010000769.1 GCA_030837085.1 Acidobacteriota bacterium
TCATCGCAAGGGGTGTTCTCTATTGATCCTCCTTCGAAAAAGTCATCATAGGTAGTGGCAAATACACGAACTCCGTCGCTTTTCCTGAAGATGCCAATGGAAATATTGACTGCCTGCACATAATGATTGATACCGACATCACCGGTAGGGTCCGGGGGCCAACCGGCGCCCCAATTTTGAAAGTCAAGCCCATTGAAACCGATGATGGGGTCCGCCATTTGCCTGGGGGCTGGAACCACTTGCCCGCTTATGGCGCCGTATGAAGTTTGAGCCGCAGTATCCGCCCGGGTTTCTTCTTTAACAATAGGCAGGCCCCTTTCATAGTTCAAGACCGGCCGCATTTTCCGGGGGGTAATGCGCTCATTCAGCGGGGTACTATTGGAATCTTGCATATTCCGCAGCACGCCGCTCACCGTAATAACACTGGCCCCTTTTTTCGACACCGGCCATTGGGCTTTCTGGCTATCTGCCGCCAGGATAATTAACCCAGGGGTGACCAGGAACAGTGTTACTAACACTAACATTGTTTTGAAACTCTTACTTAGCTTCATTGAATCCTCCTATTTTTTACTCTGGAAGAATTGTATTAATATGAAAACGGTTTGTAAATACATCAAAAGTTTTACATTTGGTTGTATTTTGAAAAAATAAAATATACAACTAAAGTTGTATAAAATTGAAAAAGTTGTACAGGGAAAAATCTATTCCCCTGGATTCGATATTGAAATTTGATGTCCCGCCGGGACCTTCGCGGCGATCTTCATACCGGCCTGACGATTCTTAAGCTTTAATAGAATTGGCAAAAAAATAAAATATTTGCTATAATTTACTTATGAGCCAAAAAATAGTTGAATTTATTGCATTAACCATTGAACAAGGAAAGGTGACAAATGAAAACCTTTAAAATAGCCTGTATCGGGAATTATGTTCCACGCCACTGCGGTATCGCTACTTTTACCAGGGACATGGTGGAGGCGATGGTGAGGAATACAATTAAAAAAGACCTGCGGGCGGAAGCCTACGTGGTGGCCATGAACGATCTCAATCAAACCTACGATTACCCGGAGGTGGTCACCTATACTATCCGGCAGGACCACCAGCGCGACTACTTAGCGGCAGTGAAATATATTAATTACAGCGAGGCGGATATCTGTTTACTGCAGCATGAATTCGGGATTTTCGGCGGGGATGACGGCGTATATATTCTTACTTTGATCCAGCGGCTGAGAATACCCCTGGTGGTGACTTTTCATACAGTTTTGGAAAAACCCTCTTACAATCAAAAAGTCATCGTCCAAAAAATCGCGAAAAAAGCGGATAAAATAGTGGTAATGAGTAACCTGGCTATCGATTTTTTAACCGATATCTACCAGGTTCCGAAAGAAAAAATCCAACTGATCGAGCATGGGGTGCCTGATTTTAGTTATATGCAGCGAAAAGAATATAAGAAATTACTGAAACTGGAGAACCGGAAATCCCTATTAACGTTTGGGCTGCTGAGCAAGGATAAAGGGATTGAAACGGTTATCAATGCCCTGCCGCGGGTGATAGCGAAGCACCCGGATATTCTTTATATCGTACTGGGCAGGACCCACCCGGCAGTGCTCCGGGTTTCGGGTGAAGAATACCGGATTTACTTAGAACGGCTGGTGGAAAAATCCCACATCAGGGACAATGTTTATTTCTATGACCGCTATGTCAGCAACGAAGAGCTATTCGGCTACTTGAATGCCACCGATGTATACATTACCCCTTACCTGAACAAGGCGCAAATCACCAGCGGAACTCTGTCTTACGCTATCGGTGCGGGTGCGGCCGTGGTTTCCACGCCTTACTGGCATGCACGGGAACTGCTGGCTGAGGGCAGGGGAATGTTGTACAACTTTGGCGACTCCGAAGCCCTTGCGGATATATTAATCCGATTATTCGACAACCCGGCCCAGTTGAAAGAATTAAGAGAAAAAGCCTATCGAGCCGGCAGCAAGACCCTCTGGCCCGAAATCGGCGCCCGTTACCTGGAATTGCTTTCCGCCTCGATTCCCCTGGCTGTGAATGGCGAATCCAAAGACGAAGCCATTATAAATCCCCTGGTTTTGCCCGAGTTTAAGCTGGATCATATCCTCCGCTTGACCGACAAAACCGGTATCCTGCAGCACGCCACCTACGGTATCCCTGATTTTAAAGAGGGGTATTGCCTGGATGATAATGCCCGTGCACTTTTAATGACCGTCATGGCTTACCGCCAGAAAAAGAGTATGGAGGCGCTGGAGTTGATTCCGATATACCTGAGTTATATTAATTACATGCAAAATAATGACGGGACCTTCAAAAATTTTTTGACCTACAGCCGGCAGTTTACCGAGGAAGTAGGTTCAGGAGATTCATTTGGCAGGACCATCTGGGCCCTGGGCTACTTGCTGCGTTTCCCCCCCAAAGATGCCTATTTTCAAATGGCCCATGCGGTATTTGCCAAAGCCAGCCCACATTTTGAAAAACTAACCTCGCTCAGGGGTTCCGCCAGTACGATTATCGGGATATGTCACTACCTGCGCCGCTTCCCTACGGATGAAGGTATGAACCGGATACTGCTGCAAATGACGGAGAAGATTGTCAACCAATATCGGCAGGAACGATCAGGGGATTGGCACTGGTTTGAGCCGAAACTTTCCTATGATAATGCGGTTATCCCGCTGGCGCTCTTTCACTCGGTAGAAATAACCCGTGCCGAGGATACTTTGCAGGTGGCAAAGGAATCCATGGAATTCCTGGAAAAATTGTGCTTTAAGAATGGATATCTTTCATTGGTAGGGAACGAGCATTGGTACGAGAGGGGCGGTGAGCAGCCCCGGTTCGCGCAGCAGCCCATCGATGCCATGGCTATGGTGCAATTGGCGTACCAGGCCTCTATGGTCACGGCAGACCCTCGTTATATACAATTGATGTCCACATCTTTTATGTGGTTCCTGGGTGAAAACGAGATGGGTATCCCGCTCTACGATTTTGAAACCGACGGGTGTTTCGACGGCCTGGAACATCACGGCGTCAATAAAAACCAGGGCACGGAAAGCACCTTAGCCTATTTGATTTCTCATTTGACTGTACTCCTGGCCCATGAATAAAAATTTGAATGATCATTCGGCAGCATCGGGATGGGAAAGTTCCTTTTCAGCAATTTTTTCCAATAATATTTTTATTTCCTTCAGCATTACACCGTCTTTAAGTGATTTATTAATGTAACCCATTGCCCCGAGCCGCAGGGTTTTGTTTTTGATTTTGCTGCCTTCTTCAGAGCTTATGATAATGATGGGGGTATGGATTTTCTTTTTATCCAGGAGGTCCATTAATTGGAGGCCGTTGAGGTTGGGCATGTTGATATCCAGGAGGATCGCATCGAACGAATTCGCGCCGATACGCATCAAGGCTTCGGCGCCGTCCGCCGCGATTTCCGCCTTATATCCCTCTTTAAGCAGCCATTTCGCAATAAATTTTTGAAAAATGGGTTCATCATCCACCACCAGGATAGAACCCCTGGTTTTTGCAACCGGTTTTTGGGAGGGGGAGGAGGATTTCAGTAATGCGGCGAACAGTTCATCCAGGGATACGGTGGCATAGCTGGAGCAGGTATCGGACATGGCATAGGGAATAATCAACTGGTTATGATGAATTATAGAGCCGCAGGAATAGAGCACATTAGGAACATAGCCTTCCCGTTCTTCTTCGGTGGGAACCATGAGGGCTTCTTTTAAATGGGCAATCACTTTGGTGGGGTCTTCCAGGTCGAGGAGCGTGACTCCCAGGCAGTAGCGTCTCATCGGCCCCACACCGTGGGTCAGCAGCAGCCAGCCCTTTTCCGTTTCCAGGGGAGACCCGCAGTTACCCATTTGTACGAGTTCCCAGGGATATGTAGGTTCCTCTATTCTTACGGCGTTTCGCCACAATTTGACATCATCGGAATACATAATATAGATGTTTACGCCATCGTAACGGGAGACCATTACATATTTACCCTTTATTTTCCGGGGGAAGA
>JAUPLE010000770.1 GCA_030837085.1 Acidobacteriota bacterium
TACCTGACTTCGGATTCGAAAATCGATGTAGAGTGTAGAGATGCTCAGGGCAGGGATCAGGCAGAATTTCGCGGAATTGGAAGGATGGTCGTCGGTAGTAAGAAATTTAAAAGAGAGGCTGAAAGCAGAGCAGACCGCATCCGGCCGGGATATCGCTAAGGGATAGATGTGGCCGGAGAGCTTTAGCGCGGGTAAATAAATTTAAATGGGATATATGTGCGGAAGATTTTTCACTTTATACTCTTTAAAAACATCTACCTCATCTTCATGGATAATAACACCAATGCTATCTTTAAAGAAATATACATCCCACAGGTCCGGAGTCTGATCCCCCTGTTTTATGATATAAATAAACCGACCTTCTGGGTCAAAAATGTCAAATTCATCTTGCTCATAGTTAAGACTTCGGATAACTGCAAAATAACCCCTCGGTAGTAGACAAATCTTACGAATGACAGGTAAAAATTTTTCCGGCGGGTTTTTCTTGTAAGCATCAAGGTAGTGTTGTGGCCAGCCCATTCTTTTAAACCCGGCAAGAATTCTCTCGAAATCAGCTTCGGTAATTTCCACCGGCTTGCTCTCTTTGTGAATTATTCTATCCACCTTGCCATCCAAGCCAACCAGGTGGATCGAATAATCGAAGTTATAAAAAAAGTATCCCAATTTGTTAAACGGATTATAAGTGTAACAAAGCCGGGGAGATGTACTACTTACAAAAAGAAAGTCTTTCTTCTCCAATTTGATGGAGGAATATCCAATGTCTGGGTTTCTTCTTTCGTATAGCTTCATTAGAAGATTTTCATCCGTATCCATTAAAGCACATACCTGCCCGGTTTTCACCTTTCCTTCATAGGTGTCATAACTGGTTATAAATCTTTTCTCATCAACGTGTTCAAGCAATCCGTATTGTCGCTTAAAAAGTTTTTTCTCAATAAAGTTCCCATCCAGGTCGAACCGGCAGAATTCCGTGACATAAGAGGCCCAAATATTGGGATCGGAAACTTTGAAAGAAAGAACAGTTCCCCTGGTTTCAGCTGGACCTTCCCCTTTTTTCAAGAAACTTTTTTCAAACTTTCCAGACGGGATAAGTTTATAAATTCTGGAAGCCCTTCGGTCCAACAAGAACAAGTCTTGTTTGCTATCTTTCGCCGCGGCATCGAAAAAGGCCTGTGTATCGGAAGGTATCTTATTTGAGCTGATTTCTATTAACGTCTCCAGTTCAAGTGTTATACTCCCCCCGGAAGGATGTATGGTATTATAAATATGTTTAACTCCATCCACTTGTTCGATTTTAAGGGCTGGATCATTTCCTGGTGATCGAGTATTTTTCCCCTGATCTTGATGATTGCAAAATGCAGACAGCAGGATAACGAATCCCAGTAGTATAAATCGAAAATTTCTCATTTTTGTAGCCTCCTATTGGAACTTGATTATAAAATATTTATTCATGAAAATCAATATAACCCTTATAATAGAAATGGAGAAGAACTTCTGGAATTTGATTTTCCCATTGAAGTTCAGTAGCGCTTTGTTGATTAGAAAAAATAGAAGCAATATTTTTGATACTATTCTGCCCATCGCACAATGACAGTAATTGATACCCAGTCTCGTTGAAGGCATAATCATAGGAAAAATTTTGAAGTGAGTAGATGTGATATGTTTTTTGAGCTGTGAGGCTTTCATCTGTGAGCTCAGTATTCTCTCCGTCAATGCAGAAATTCAATGGAATGAATCGGTAGTCTTTGAGGTAGGGTATTTGAGTTAAATCCAAATGAATCTGCCGCTTAGATGGTGGTGCACTGTTCTGAATTTTATCTGAAAGCAAAAAATATTGTATCTCGAGCTGTTCGAATTCTTTCCTGGAAAATCTCGGAGTATATAAAAAATGATGAATCCGGCTAAAAAAATGAAATCGGTTAATCCTATCGCCGTCCTGGGAATATAACTTATGAATGATATCATCGTTAAGAATTCCCGATGTTCGTTTGAATTCTAATGCTGTACTATATGATCTTTTCTTATGGCCAATCTCAAGACCGAAGTTTTGTGGATTATCCGCCAGGGGAGTGTGAGAATCCACGACTAAGGGCGTCAGGCAAATTATATCACAGTTTCTTGCATTTTTCTTTATGAAACGAACGGTTTGAGAAATATCGTCGTGATCTTCGCCGGGAAGTCCCTCTATAAAATTCATTTTCATTGAAATCGCGTGTTTATGGCAATCGGTAATAATACGCTCGACAGTGTCAATCGTGATGCCTTTTTGAATAAAGTCCAATAATTTCTGCGAGGCGCTCTCAATGCCAATATATAATTCTTTGCATCCTGCTTGAGACATTTTTTTTATTAAAGCTTCCGTAAAAAATTCTTCCGCTCGAATATTTCCCAACCATTTTATGTCCAGGTTTTCCAATATCGACAAATCTGAGAATTTTTCAAGAAACCCTTTTGGCAGAGCATCATCAACAAAATAGATATAATCGGTGTGATGACGTTTTGTTAACTCCTTGATATCCGTTATAACCTGTTCGGCTTTTTTAAAAGAGAACGACCTACTCTGGTAATGGGAACAGAAGGCGCATTTATTCCAATAACAGCCACGAGATACCCGATATGGTATGACTGTTTTAGGAGAGAGGTAACGGTCAAGCGGCAGGTCTGTAAAATCCGGTAAAGGGAGATTCGTCAGTGGAATTAAATCGACATTCCCGGTTGTCTTCTCGAAATGGTGTTGTCCCTTAAAAAAGAGTTTTGGAATAGGCGCAAATTTTTTTCCACTTTGAATGGCTTCCAGGAAAGTCACCGTGGGGATTTCTCCTTCACCGAGGATGTAAGCGTCGGCAAAAGAGAATAAATCATTATTCCCCTTTAATAACTCCTCTTCCAGCATTTGTACATGAGTCCCTCCTATTAAAATGAAGGAGGAGGAATTATTTTCTTTAATTTGCGATCCCAGGAATACTGCATGAGGAAATTGGAATTCATAGCATATTGACATTCCAATTATATCAGGGTTTAGTCGATTTATTTGCGGCAAAACCATTTCGTGGTAAAACCTGGTAAATACATGATTCCCTGCTGGAATCGGGTCTGTTGAGTGTGTGTAAAACAAAAAAGAAATAGATGCCTGGCTTTTGTAGTTTACCAACTGA
>JAUPLE010000078.1 GCA_030837085.1 Acidobacteriota bacterium
GCCGCCGCCAATTGGCCCACGGCGCAGCCGATATCCATTACCTGACGGGGCGTTCCTTTTAGAAACGATCGTACAAAAGATAAGGTCGTCTCTTTTAAAGGAAATATCTCTTCATAATATGGCGCTATTGATTGATACATGACTTTATAATGCAAGCCTCGCCCCGAGGCCATGAAAATACTGCCACCAAGACACCAAGGCACCAAGAAAAGGCGCACCAAGTTTTTTTTAATAATAAACCTCTTGGTGTTCCTTTGTGCCTTCGTGCCTTTGTGGCTATTTTCATTGCAGTTACTCAATTAATCTTTTCATATTGACGACGGCTTTTTCCAGGCCGATGAAAGCGGCATTGGCAATGATCGAATGCCCGATGTTCAACTCGACGATCTCTTTCATGGCCGCTATCGGACCCACATTCCGGTACGTCAAACCATGACCGGCCAGGATTTTAAAATCCATCTTATGGGCAAAGGCCACGGCCTTTTTCATCTTATCCAACTCCTGGTCCCTGAAACTGGATTTCCAATTTTTTGCATACTCGCCCGTGTTGAGTTCAATCACCCGGATGCCCCGCTTGTAACACGCTTTTAACTGCTCAATATCCGGGTCCACGAAAACGGAAACTTCAATCCCGGCGGCCCTTAAATGTCCCGCCACCTCTTCGATCTTTTCGCCATACATCACGACATCCAGGCCGCCCGTAGTGGTGATTTCCGCGGCCGTCTCCGGCACCAATGTGCAAACATCCGGTTTGTGTTTCAACGCCACTTTCACCATCTCCATGGTAATGGCCATTTCCAGGTTCAATTTAGTTTTCACTACCTGGCGCAGCAATTCCAGGTCCCTATCCTGGATATGCCGGCGGTCTTGTCGTAAATGAATGGTTATGCCGTCTGCCCCGGCTAACTCGGCTATGGTCGCGGCATAAACAGGATCGGGCTCATCGGTCTTCCGCGCCTGCCTGATCGTTGCTATATGATCGATATTAACACCCAATTTCATGTTACACTCCTTTTTTCCTACGCCCGCGAAACACGCGAAACACACGAAAAAACGTCCGTGTTTGTCCGTGTTCGTCGCTTGTCTGTGGCTAAATATTTCATTTTCCTATCGTGGATTTTATTAAATGCTCAAATCTTCCCATGTACTCATGGATAACCGATTCTTCTTCGGATTCCAGCATGACCCGTATTATAGGTTCCGTGCCCGAATAGCGGATCAATACCCTGGAATTCATCCCGTGCCTGGCGTCGAATTCCCGGATCATGTCATTCAATTGATCCCATTGGTCCAGGTTACGCTTTTCCCGGATATAGATATTCTTCACCACCTGGGGATACAGGCGAAGATTATGGAACACCTGGCCGGCCGTCATTTGAAAATGAAAAAGCGCCTCCAGGAAAACGAGCGCTGTCAGGATACCGTCTCCTGTTCTTTGGAACGCCCTTAAAATCGTATGCCCCGACTGTTCACCGCCCAGGATGGATTGCCGGTTTTTCATTTCTTCGTATACGTATTTATCGCCGACGGGCGTCCTGGCATATTGTATACCCATTTGATTAAGCGCCTTTTCCAGTCCCAGGTTTCCCATTACCGTACCCACCACCACTTTATTAAAATCATGGTCGGTTTCAAGTAAATAACGGGCAATCAGATAAAGCGCATGATCGCCGTCCAGCGTATTACCCTGCGGGTCAACCATGATGACGCGGTCGCCGTCGCCGTCAAAAGCAATCCCCAGGTCTGCTTTTTCTTTTTTCACTCGCTGCCGCAGCATGGTTGTATCGGTAGACCCGCAGCCCCGGTTTATATTCTTACCGTCCGGCGCATCATTGATGACTACCGGGGCAAAACCCGCCTGCTTAAAAATCTCCGGGGCTTCTTCAAAGGTGGCCCCATTGGCGCAATCTAAAACGATCTTAAATTCCTTTATCTTGACAGGGTCTAATTGCGACGCCACATTGGTCAAAAAATTCCGGTAAATATCCCGGACGCCGTCGCCCACGGGTTCAACCGCGGGGTCCAGTTCCACAGGCTCCCCGATATTGAAAAAAACTTCTTCCAGTTCCTTTTCCAAACGGGCGGGAATCTTTTCGCCATCGCCCTTGAAAATTTTTATGCCGTTATCAGTCCAGGGATTGTGGGAGGCCGTGATCATAATCCCAAAATCGAAATCATCATGCTCTGTGATAAATGACAGTCCCGGGGTCGGGATAACGCCGCTGTCATAGATATCCCATTTAGCGGACATCCCTGATATACCCGAAGATAGAAGACGCATAATGGTTTCACCGGACTGCCGGGTATCCCTGCCGATTATAATCCTTGAGCCCCACAACACCCGGCCCACGGCATTACCCAGTTTTAACACCGATACCCTGTCCAACGGGTACTCCCCATAGGCCGAACGAATCCCGTCCGTGCCGAATAAGCGATTTTCCTTTGCATTACTCATTTTTCTTCTTATGGGTATCTTCTACTTCGACAAAAACTTCCACTTCATCCGTATCCATGCGCAGGATTTCCTTTTCTTTTTTCAATAAAACTCTAACGGTCCTGCTTTCCTGGAAATCCGAAAGGTTTATATATTCGGCGCCTTCGACATAAGTAATCGTCCCGATATCGGGTTTATAACCTGAGATTTTAATCTTGTCCGGCGCCACCCTGCGATCGATTAAGCGAATCCCATTGGGTACGGCGCCTTTATACCGAATTCTTACAGCCACTTCTTTGGTGATGAATTCTTTTGTGGTTATCTCGATCATGCGTGGTTGAACCGCCAGGATTTGGATACCCTTCGGTAATTGAATATAATCTTCGGTAAAATAACTAAGCCGTGTACCTTCGCTAATATCCTTTAAATCGATCATTATTTTGAAATCGTCGGGTTTGATCCGCGCCAGTTCTTTGGTTGTGCCCCTCACCTTTAACTGCACTTTTTCGGGCCTGACATTACTGACATCGATGCTTGTCGCCACATTCGAATATTCCACACGGCATTCCAGGTTTTTTTCCGCATAAGAACGTTCTTTGCCGGTAATCATGGCCCATACGAATAGCGCCAGGAATAATGCCAGGGCTTTCAGGCCCAGGTTCGCGGTAAATAACCTATCTATTTTCATTGTTCGTCACGCATCATACGCCAAAATGGCTCAAGCGGTTTTTTAATCCTTCCCTATCCAGGCCGCGGATCAGTTCACCGCTGACCGCCAGGGAAATCCTGCCGGTCTCTTCAGAGACCACCACGGCCAGGCAGTCGGTTTGTTGGGTGATACCGATGGCTGCCAGGTGCCGGGTGCCGCCGGAACTTAATTCCAACATCGGGGGCAGTTGAAAAAAACAGCGGGCCATTTGGACCCGGTCTTTGCTAATCACCACTGCCCCATCGTGCAGCGGTGAATTGGGAGTAAAAATAGTCAGCAATAGGTCTTTATCCACAAGGGAGTCGATTTTTACCGGCCGGTTCACGTAATTCTTCACCTCTATCTCGCGCTCAATGGCGATAATCGCCCCAATCTTAGCCAGGGACAGGGCCA
>JAUPLE010000771.1 GCA_030837085.1 Acidobacteriota bacterium
ATAATATAACCTAAAATCCCAGGATATTCAATAGGTTTTTGTTTTTTCTGCGCTTCCGCGCTTCCGCTTTCGGATTTATTATATATTGGTTTTGAGTCCTTCCCGTAGGATATTGACAGCTTACCGCCGGACATTGGTTCCTGTCCATCGGACATTATAAGTGAAGGAAAACAATCTGTGATAATCCGTGCAATTGCCCATACGTGGACAAAAAAACTGTCCGTGTTCGTCCGTGTTTGTCCGTGGCTAAGATGGGAGGTACATCGATTTAATAAACTCCCGGAATAGGGGAGGGAACGGCGAATAGGAAACCATCGTCAACCCGGTAATGGGATGTGTGAATTCAATGCTGTAGGCATGCAGCGCCAACCGTTCAAAAGAACTTGCTTTCCCGTAAATCTTATCTCCTAATATGGGATTGCCTGCATGGGAAAGATGTACCCTCAACTGATGCGTCCGCCCGGTGTGAGGACTCAATCGTACATATGAAAAATCTCGAAACTCCCGGATCACGTAATATTCTGTCACGGCTTCCCTGGCATTTTCCATTCCCTCGTGTCCTCTATCCAGCACGATAAACCGCGTCCGGTTCCTGGGACTCCTCACAATGGGCGCATCAATGGTTCCTCCCCGGTAACGCATATGCCCGGAAACCAACGCCAGGTATGTTTTCCGCACTTCCCGGCGTTTAAATTGTTTTTGCAGACGCCTCATGGTCACGATATCCTTGGCCAATACCAGGATACCCGACGTGTCCCTGTCCAACCGGTGCACAATCCCGGGCCGATCATTGTCGATGTTGGGACCCGCTATTTCATCAACTTGCGGATAATGATAACGAAACATATCCAGGATGGTTTCCACCTCTTCGCCCGCTCCTTTATGCACGGGAATTCCGGCCGGCTTATCGATAATCAATAAATAGGGGTCCTCATAAAGCTTTTTAAACTCGAAAGACGGATGATATTCTTTTTTCTCCGGCTGGGGGATTTCAATATCCACCACATCCTCTACCAGGATTTCGGGGCTTTTCTTCTTGATTGGTTCGTTGTTGAGTTTGACCCTGTTGTCTTTGATTAATTTTGCAATTTGATTGCGAGACAAATCCGGCAGGAATTCCACCAGGAAATGGTCCAATCGCGGATACGCTTTTTTGGCAATGAAACGCTTATGGATGTTCACTGTTTTGTATTTTTGGTATTCTTTTTGCCTTTTTGCGGCCCCGGTTCCACGGGCGTCACGGTCGTTTCGCTTTTTTTCTTGAAGGCCCTGTACAGGACGATTGCGGTAATGACGCCGATGACGCTGATTAGTTGGGGCGCGGAGAAACTGGTAAAGGGATGGTCCATGCCGCCGAATATATAGCCCCTGTCGTCATCGCCCCGGAAAAACTCCACGATAAACCGGATAATGGAATAATTAAAGATATAGAAGGCAAAAACCTGGCCGTGGAATTTTTTCTTTTGATAAAGGATCATCAGTATTATGAAGTTCAGGAGATTTAAAATGGCTTCAATCAGTTGCGTGGGGTACATGGGAACATTGAGCGGTACGCCGGTGGTGGTGTGTTCATCTGTAAAAGTAACGGCAATGGCGCAACCCTCTGCTTCCCTGCCCCAGCAGCAGCCGGCAAAAAAGCAGCCCATCCGGCCGAAAAAATGGGCCAACGCGATCGAAGGTCCGATCATGTCGCCCAATATGCGAAATCCGAGTTTATGTTTTCTTATAAACCATGCGGCGAAAAGCGCCCCGAAAATTAAACCGCCGTAAAAAGTCCCGGCCGATGTGATCAGGTCTGTGAGCTTTCCCGGACCCTCAGAATAATATTTGAATTCTGTCACCAACAGGAACACTTTCGCCCCTACCAGCCCGATCAATATGGTATAAAATAGAAAATCCGCCATGACGCGCTGATCGATATTTCGCTTTTTGGACAATTTCAAGGTCAACAGGATGGCTGCCAGTACTCCCACGGCCAATAGAAACCCGTAGGTGTGAAGTGTGAATGGACCGATTTTAACTAGAACTGGGAACATTTTCCCCTCCATATCGAAAGGACCAGGAGAATAACGCCGATGGAAATGAAACTGTCGGCGATATTAAAGGTGGGCCAGTGATAGTTGATGATTTTCACATCCAGGAAATCCACCACGTAGCCTTGAATGAGCCGATCGGTCACATTGCCCACGGCGCCGCCGATAATAAACGAAAGGGACGTCAATTCCCAGGCGCATTCGCCTTTCAATTTAAGGAAATAATAGAGTACGACGACCAGCGCCAATAGGGAAAGGCCTGTGATGATCTTGGGAATGACCGAATAGGCGGGGTCGGAAAAAAGTCCCCAGACGGCACCCTGGTTCTTTACATACAGGATGGTCACAATATCCTTGATCACTATGATGGACTTGTAAGGGTTCAATTCAAAATTTGCTTTAATAAAGAATTTTGAAACCTGGTCGGCAATAATAATCAACACGAAAATCAGTACATATTTTTTCTTATCTGTCAATGTCAGCATTGGTAATATTCAACTCCTTTACCACTCCCGCACACCTGGGGCAGAGTTCCGGGAAGGGATTATTTGAGGTATCTTCTTTAAACCGGTTCCAGCACCTGGGGCATTTGCTGCCCCCTGATTTGATCACTTTGATGGAATCGGCATCCGAAGCCGATTTCTTTAATTGGATACCGGAAACCACCAGGATTTCTTTGAATAAATCGAGGTGATTGGCAATCAACGCATACATATTATCCGAACCCGCGCCTTTGTCCGGGAATTCCAGGAGCAATTCGGCTTCCAGGGAATCGCCGATGAGTTTTTGGTTCCTGGCCTCTTCGATCTCTTTCAAGCAGCGGTCGCGCAGCAGCATAATGGCCTGCCATTTGGGTTCATCCAGAACCTTTAAATAGTTTTCTTCGATTTTGGGGAACAGGCACAGGTGAATCGATTCTTCCTTACCCGCGAAATTGGGGACGTGTTCCCAGGCTTCTTCGGCGGTAAAGGAGAGGATGGGCGCCATCAGCGCCAGCGTTTCGGTTAATAATTTGAAAACCACTGCCTGGGTGGTTTTACGTATCGCTACGCCGGTGGTGTTGCAGTAGAGGTTATCTTTTATGAAATTTAAATAGAATGCGCTTAAGTCCACTGTGAAGAAATTGGAAACGGTATGATAGATGATATGGTATTCGAAATCCAGGTAGGATTGGTAGACTTTTTTCTTTACCTGTTGGAGCCGGTTAAGGATGTAGATATCGACTTCTCTCAGGTTCTCTTCGGTCAGTATGGCCAGGTCTTTTGAGGGATCGAAATCAGAGAGTACGCCCAGCATGAATTTCCAGGTATTCCTGATTTTGCGGTAGCTTTCCGTGACCCGTGACAGGATTTCAGCGCCCAGCCGGGTATCTTCTTTATAATTCACCATGGCCACCCAGAGTCTCAGGATGTCGGCGCCTTTTTCATCGATGATAGTTTGGGGTTTGATGACGTTGCCCATGGATTTGGACATGGCCCGGCCCTTTTCATCCAGGGTCCAACCGTTGGTGATAACGATACGGTAGGGTGATTGTCCCCGGGCGCGTACGCCCACCAGCAGCGAGGAGTGGAACCAGCCGCGGTACTGGTCGCCGCCCTCCAGGTACATATCCGCGGGGAAACGGTGGCCGGGGCAATTCTCGATGACATTGAAAGACGAACCGGATTCAAACCAGACATCCAGGATATCCATGCCTTTCTCAAAGTGTTCGTGATTGCATTTGGCGCATTTTGTGCCGGCCGGGATAAACTGGGAGATATCCATGGTATACCAGGATTCGGAGCCGTGGGCGCGGAATTGTTTTTGGGTCATTTCTACCGCCTCGATGGAGAGCAGGGGTTCATGGCAGTCTTTGCAGTAGAAAACCGGGATGGGCACGCCCCAGTCCCGCTGCCGGGAAATACACCAATCGGGGCGGTTGGCAATCATATTGTAAATGCGTTCTTCTCCCCAGGCCGGCAGCCATCTTACTTTTTTGACCTCTTCCAGGGCGCGCTGTCTTAACTGCGCGGTATCCATGGCGATAAACCATTGTTCGGTGGCCCTGAAAATCACGGGTTTTTTGCAGCGCCAGCAGTGGGGGTAAGAGTGGACGATGGCATCATGAAAAAGCAGCCGGTGGTTATTTTTTAAATCCTCCACGATTTCCGGGTTGGCTTTGAAAATATGTTTCCCTTCGTATTTACCCGTGGTTTCGTCGAACAGTCCGGCGGGTCCCACCGGCGAGTAAATCTCCAGGTTATTGGCCAGGCCGGCCCGGTAATCGTCTTCGCCGTGGCCCGGGGCGGTATGCACGCAGCCGGTACCGGTTTCCAATTCCACGTAATCCGTATTAATAATAATAGAGTTCCTATCGTAAAGGGGGTGAAGGGTATTTAGCCCGTTCAAATCCTTGCCTTTAAA
>JAUPLE010000772.1 GCA_030837085.1 Acidobacteriota bacterium
ACCGGATAAATATGTTCTCAATCCTGTGATTGAAGGCTCCGCATCGGAAACTATATAGGCGCATAAATATTTCTCACCAGCGGCCTCCCCAGTAATGACCACAGCTTCTTTGATTTCTCCGTACCTCAACAATTGACTTCGTATCTCTTCCAATTCGATCCTGAATCCCCTGATTTTTACCTGGTGATCTATGCGGCCCAAATATTCTATTTCGCCATTTTCAAAGAAGCGTCCAGTATCACCCGAACGATACAAACGGTCACCCGGTTGATATGGGTTTTCAATAAATTTCCCTGTTGTTAATTCCACCCGGTTTAAATATCCCCTGCCGACGCCTTTTCCGCCAACGCATATTTCTCCCGGAACTCCTACCGGCGCCGGTTTTAAAAACATGTCCAGTATATAGACACCTAGTGTCGGGATGGGGTTACCGATGTTGCTGATGTTTAATTCGATATCCTTGTTCCTTATTTCTTTGTAAGTAACATGTACGGTAGTCTCCGTAATGCCGAACATATTGATAAGCTTTGTTTTAGGATAATTTTCCTGCCAGACTTTCAATTTTAGTGGGGTCAAGGCTTCGCCGCCGAAAATAACATATCTTAAATATAATTTTTTTCCGGCCCGGGGATGATTTAATGCTTCATTTATCAAATTATAAAAGGCTGATGGCGTTTGGTTTAAAATAGTTACAGTCTCCCGCGCCAGGAGCCCCAGGAATTCCGCCGTGTCCCTGGCCGTCATTTTGGGTACGATAATGGCTTTCCCGCCGAGCAGCAGCGCACCGTACATCTCCCACACGGAAAAATCAAAACAAAAGGAATGAAAAATGGTCCATATATCACGCTCAGTAAAATCGAATTGGAATTTATTGTTAAACAGCAGCCGGACGACATTTCGATGCTCGATCAACGAACCTTTGGGTTTGCCGGTGGTGCCGGAAGTATAGATAATATAAGCTAAATTTGAGGGAGTTAAATTCGAAGCACGAAGCACAAAATTCGAAACAAATTCAAAATTCAAAGCCTCAAAATTCAAAACAAATGGAATTTCGAAGTTTTTGTTTTGAACATTTATTTTTTGGTCATTTGGATTTGTTTCGGATTTCGGATTTCGGATTTCGGATTTATTTATTAATATCTTTGCATTACTATCTTTCAACATATAATTGATCCTATCTCCCGGGTAAGCGGGGTCAATGGGCATATATGCGCCCCCGGCTTTTAATATGCCCAATATCCCGGATATCAATTCAACGGAACGATCCATCATGATCCCAACAATACTGTCTACCAGGACGCCTTTTTCTATTAATAAGTAGGCCAATTGATTGGATTGTTCATGCAATTGGCGATAGGTTAGGCAATTAGGGCAGACACGCAGGTCTGCCCCTACAAGAGCGATACTGTCCGGGGTTCCTTCAACCTGCTCCTCGAAAAGCTGATGTATGGTTTTCTCCTGGGGATAAACCGCTTCGGTATTATTAAATTCATAAAGAACCTGACTCATTTCTGTGTCAGACAACATCGGCAATGTGGTAATGCTGGTTTCTGGCTGATTCAATCCCTCTTCCAATAATCGCCTATAATGGGAAACCATCCGCTCTGCGGTCGGGGGGTCGAAAATATCTGTATTATATTCCCATTCCACCAATATTTCGCCGCTATCTTCGCCCTCATTTTCCGGGGGAGGGACCACGACTACATTGATATCGAATTTAGCCGAGCGGTTATGAGTGGGTAAAAGTTCCAATTCCAGGCCGGGTAACCTTAATTCCCCACCGGGAGTGTCCATAAAAGTGAAAAGCACCTGGAACAGTGGGCTATAACTTAGACTTCTTTCCGGGCGCATCATTTCCACGATTTTTCCAAAAGGTGTATCTTCATGCTGGTAGCCCCCCAGGCAGGTATTTTTCACCAGTTGCAAATACCGTCTAAAGGAAATTTCACCCGCTGCTTGCGTTCGTAAAGGCAGCGTATTAATAACCATACCCAGCATACCTTCCATCTCTTCCAACCGCCTGTTGGCAATTCCGATGCCGACACACAGGTCTTCCACACCGGTATACCTGTACAAAAAAACCTTGAACACGGCCAACATTGTCATAAACAGCGTCGCTCCCTGTTCTTTACTAAATTGTTTCAATGATATCGTTAAAGAAGGGGGAATGGTGAGTACTCTCAAATCTCCATTGCCGCTTATTATTGCCGGTCTGGGCCGATCGGCGGGTAATTCCAACACTGGAAGCAGCCCGGACAGTTTCTCTTTCCAGTAAGCCAAATGCTGCTCCAGTATATCGCCTTTTAAAAGATTTCTCTGCCATACCGCATAATCCGCATATTGGATGGGTAATTCCGGCAGGCCGTGTTCCCGGCCTTCGGCATAAGCAGTAAAAATAGTTATAAACTCGTTTAACAATACACCCTGCGTCCATCCATCATGGATTAAATGATGTTCCGTTAGGACAAACAAATGCTCTCTTTCCTTTAATTTTAAAAGGGTTACCCGCAGGAGAGGACCATGTTGAAAATCAAAAGGCAGCCGCCCTTCTTCATCTATAAAGCTAGAAACCCGTTTTTCCTGTTCTTCCTTTCCAAGACCGCTCCAATCCATGACCGGGATATAAAAATAAAACGGTTGAAGAATTTGCTGTTCTACTTCGCCATTATTGACAATAAAAACAGTCCGTAATATCTCATGGCGTCGAATCATCTCGGTAAAAGTCCGCTCCATCAGTGTAACATCCAGGTCTCCCTTTATCATGATGACACGGGGAACAAAATAGGCTGCATTACCGGCATCCAACTCCTGCAAAAACCATAACCGTTCCTGGGAAAAAGATAAAGGAATACGGCAGTTTCGCGGTATTTTCTTGATAGATAATGCCTCTTGACTGCGGGAAGCCACTTCTTTTGCTAAAGCTTTAATAGTAGGGCACTCAAACATTTTCCTTAACGATATCTCTGATTTGAATACTTCCCTCAGTCGGGCAATACACTGTGTGGCCAGTATCGAATCTCCGCCGGATGCAAAAAAATCATCCTCCCTCCCGATCCGTTCGATTCCCAGTATTTCTTGCCAGATTAGCGCCATTTTTTGTTCGGTTTCATCGGCTGGCGCTGTATAGTCCACCCCGGGCATAATCGTATCCTGGGTTGGCCGAGGCAGCGCCCGGCGGTCTATTTTACCATTAGCGGTTAAAGGGATTTTCTCCAGTTTGATAAAATAGGCCGGGATCATATATTCGGGTAATTCGGTCAATAAAAATTCCCTCAATTCCGATACCGTGACATTCTCCCCGGCTGCCCCCTCCCGTGGAATAATGTAAGCGCACAAATACCGTTGACTCCGGCCTTCATCTTGCCGATCTATAACTACTGCTTCCTTAATAGCGTTACTCTTTAATAAACGATTTTCTATCTCTCCCAATTCGATGCGATAGCCCCGGATTTTGACCTGTTGATCAATCCGGCCCAGGTACTCGATGTTACCGGAGGGCAACCAACGGGCGAGGTCGCCGGTGTGGTAAAAAATATAGGTCCTATAGGACCTATAGGACCTATTTTTTATAAACCGCTCAGCGGTTAATTCCGGTCTATTTAAATAACCATAGGCCAGTCCTTCACCGGCGACACATAATTCACCAGGCACCCCAATGGGTTGTAATCGCCGGCATCTGTCCAAAATGTATATCCTGTTAAGGGCAGAGGGTTTCCCGATGGGAATGTTCTCACCTTGGGCGATGTACTTCTTCTGATCCGGCGTAACTAAATGAATGGAACAATTAATAGTCGCTTCGGTCGGACCGTAACCATTGTAAATCCCGCAGGTTTCAGATACCAGTTCGGCTATTCGCGCCACCAGTCCGCCAGTTACATTCTCTCCTCCCAGGTGAACAATTTCCAGGGAAAGCATTTTTTTGCCGGTGGAAACGATGCTGTTGAAAAACGCAGGGGTGGTATGTATGGTATTAATACAATTGTTTTCGATGAAATCGGTGTAAAAACGAAAATCACCAACCTCTTTCTTATCCAGCATGTACATACTGCCACCGGAAATAACGGTAGTCAATATCTCGAATACCCCGAAATCAAAGGTATAAGAAAGGTTATGCATGATCCGGGTATGCTCTCCCAACTGGAAATAATTACAAAACCACTGCAGCAAGGGAACGAGGTTTCGATGGGTGATAGGTACGCCTTTAGGCTTGCCGGTGGAACCGGAAGTATAAATAACATAACAAGGAAATTGAGCAGCCCCTTCTTTTTCTTTTAAATGTACGGGACCAGTACGGGAGGTCTGTTTATCGGTCACGTTGCCGGTAATGCAATCGATACAAAGGACATGACGGATAACAGAACTCTCCCGGGCAACTTGCAAAGCCCTGGAATAATTGGCGCTGTCGGCGACCAGGACTTCAATATTGCAATCGTTAAGGATAAAATGAATCCGATCATTGGGAAAAATAGGATTGATGGGGACAAAAGCGTTCCCAGATTTCAAAATTGCCAGTAAACCAACCACAAGGGCCGGTTTGTCTTCAGCCAATAATCCGATAAATCGATCTTCCAAAGGTTACCTCCTTTCTATCTCAAAGTCTCCAGGGGCCTATATAAAGTAGGGACACATATCCCTTTTCGTAATGCCAGCAAAATACCGGCTGCCTCGGGGTAGTTGCCCACTTCGATGACATTTTTCAAATTCAATTTCTTTTGCGTTACATCCAGGATGGTCTTGTTATTTCTAACTGCAATGACTGGGATATTGTACTTTGACGCATACAGCATAGGAATACCACCCAGCGCGTTTGCCGGCGCTACTACGGCAATCAAATTGTCGATAGTGATCGCATCCAAGACCCTACAGCGGTTGAACCTGGAAACCTGGGGAGCCCTCCCTAGCCCGATGAGAATACAGGCTAGGCCGCTGATCGAGGCAAATTCCCCAGCCCCCCGGGCATCCACCACACCGCTGGTCAAGGCCATGTCCTTTATATTAATCATCGGCGCATGGGCGGCGGGTATTTTATACCTGCTGCAAATCAAATGAGATATGACAGCTTCGGTGCCCCCCACCGGATTTGGATGCTCCCCCTGGAAATGCCTGGCATAATTATCCAGCGGTAGATCTTTTATGTTGGAAGTAACCGCCACTGCGGTCACTCCTTTACGGATCAAACGCTCACATGCCGCAAATAAAACCCCGGGATTATCGATCCGCCCCACATAGGACCCGGACACGGTTTGTTCGCATCTCCCCCCAATAGGCTCATCGGTGATGACAAAATGCTCAATGTCTATCCCAAATACGGCCCGGGCGGTATTGATTATGTTAAATACCACATCCAGGTTCTGCCGGCTGGTCTTTTCAATAATCACACCCACTTTATTAGAATAAACTTTATACAGATTCACCAGCCCTTTGCAGAACATATCGATCATGAAGCCTTCGGTATACAAAACGTTATCCGGAATGGAAATAAAATTCGAAGCATTTACAGCATTGGGATTGGTAACTAAATAATCAACGCAAGAAGCCAACAAGGCAGTGGCGGGAGCCGCATCCGCGGCGTAACCACCGATGTCGCAGCCGATCCCGGTAGGAATAACACTGAGCGCCGCACTCTTACCCGCATAAGCCGCATCGGTCATACACCCCGAATCCACTTCCCCCAACTCTTTACATAATGTAGCTTCCACATATACCTCAACTTCCTCTACCCTGGAGATAGACCAGCGGAGAATACAACCACCTGCCCTCTTCTCCACTAACGCAGGTAATTCCTCAATACTCCCAAATTCGGATCTCTTAATTATAAATTCTTTGTTTTCTATCATGGCTATAATCCCCTTATTATTTCTGAAAGCGCATCGGCTTTCTTATTTAATTCTAGATATGTTGTTCCCTTTTCTTCATAGACTAACGCAATATGGTCGGGTATCAGTTCCGCTTGTTTCTCAAATAACTGGTGAACTTTAAGATACATCCCTTCCAACTTCTTATATTCACTTCCACTGAATTCTTCCAACAGTTGGTCCCTTTCCCGGTCGTTCAGCATATCGATCTCCGAAAGAAGGACTTCCGGCCGGCTCACTACTTCATTCAAAATGTTGGTAAAATGAAAACCCAACCGCTCCATTGTATTTTTTTGGAACAACGCGGTACAGTATTCCAGGTTGAACCAGATCCCACTTTCATCTTCAAAGAGTTCCACTGTGAAATCCACTTTGGAGTCCGTGGAACGAAAATTAACGGGCGTGAAGGTCAATCCCTCAATTTCCAACCGTGTCATATTGATATTCTGGAAAATCAACATCACATTAAACAGTGGATTCCTGCCGATATCGTTGGCCACCCCTAGCTTCTCTATCAATTCCTTGAATGGATATGCTTCATTTTCAAAGGCATTCAACGTGTTCTCCTTCACCTCTTCTAAGAACGTACTAAAGCGTTTATTGCCTACGGGTCTATTTCTTAACGCCAGGGTTTCGATGAACAGTCCCATGACGTTTTGTACGTCGACATGATCTCGTCCCGCGACGGTTGTACCAATGATGATGTCTTCCTGGGAAGTGTACCTGGACAGCAGGATATTTAAGGCTGCCTGGAATACCATAAATAAAGTAGTCCCGGTCTGTTCAGCCAGTTTGTGCAAATTCCGGGTGCATTCTTCTTCCAGGCGAAAAGTCATACGGTCCCCTGCGAAACTCTGGACGAGGGGCCTGGGAAAATCGGTTTGGAGGTTTAATATGGGAAGCTCGCCGGAAAGATGTTCCAGCCAGTACTCCTGCTCACACTTGAACTCCCCTGAATTCAACCGGTGGGCCTGCCATTGACAAAAATCCTTATATTGATGCATCGGCAATGACAATTGCTCTCCTTTATACAACGCGATGAACTCCTTAACAAACAAATTCATGGTGACGCCGTCCGTGATTATATGGTGCATGTCCACGATCAAAAGATACTTTTCTTCGCCGGTTTTTACCAACCCTACTCGCAAAAGTGGGGCTTGCGACAGGTCAAAGGGCCGAATAAAACTTTTATGACCCATTTCGACGCTTTCGATTACAAAGTCCACGTTGTTCCGAATCTTCTGAAACAATTTCCCATTTAAGTCGTGAAAAGAGGTCCTGAAAATTTCATGCCGGGCGATTAACTGGTGGAAAACCTCAACAAGACGCGCCATGTCCAGGGGACCTTGTACTTCCATAGCCGACGAAACATTGTAAGCGGTACTTCCCGGGTCAAGCCGCTGCAGCGCAGCAATCCGTTTTTGGGCTGAAGAAAGAGGATAATATGATTTCTTTTCAACGAATTTGAGCCTGGTATGCACGGTTACGGGGGCGCCCTTTATATACCGGGCCAATTCCCTGATGGTGGGACGGCGAAATATCTCTGCCAGGGGTATTTTGACATTAAATTCCCTGTGCAGTACAGCCGCCAATAGCGAAGCCGATAACGAATGACCGCCAAAAGCGAAAAAATCGGCCTGGACGCTGATACGTTCTTTATCCACTTTCAACACTTCCGCCCATACCGCGGCCAATTTTTTCTCCACGTCATCCACCGGCGCAATATAAACCGTCTCCGTGACATCCATACTTTTTTTATTAAAGTGGTTCCGCAGCACTTCTCTTTCCCTATCCGGTAACTGTATGTCGGTTACCGGTTTCCACGGATCGCCTGCTATTTCAGCGATAAGGGAGACAAAATGATCGGTTACCAGGGTAATCATATCCTGGTCGAATATTGAGTTATCGTAAGTAAACTCTGCGGTTATTTCGTTGTCGTCAAATAAAGTGATTAATACCGCCAGGTCATAAGCCGTCATGCCGGTATTAATTACAGAATCTACGGAAAACGGTAGTTCACTGCTTTCCAGCAGCGATTTTACATCCAAAGGATAGTTCTCAATGACCAACACGGAATCGAACAAGGTCCCGGGATTATCATATCCCATGAGTAATTTCTTAATAAACAGCAGAGATGAACTCTCGAATTCTTGCCATCGCAAAATCATCATATTTATTCTTTGCAGCATATCCAGGATATTTTCACCAGGCTGTATATTTACACGAACAGGTAAGGTATTGATGAATAATCCCACCATAGCTTCGATGCCTTTCACTTCCGCCGACCGACCGGACACAGTGGTATCGAAGAACAAATCCCTGCACTGTTGATATTGCAGCAGCAGGAGTCCCCACGCGCAGTAAAAAAAAGAAGGTAATGAAATCCTGTACTTCTTGCATAATGCCTCGAGTTCCGCGGCCTGCTCTACCGGGAATATAATACGCCGCGTACTGGTATTATTAATTTTCCTGGGGACTTTTCTTTCCAACTTTTCATTACTCTCGCTGTGTTCAAGCCCCGCCAGGTACTTTTTCCAGAAAGATTCCTGCTCTTCTTTATCTTGCCCATGGAGCCATTTTAAATATTCCTTAAATTTATTTTTAAAGGGTTTTCGGGAAATTTTGGCCCGGCATAAATCATTGTAGGCAGAAAAAAATTCTTCCAGGATAATCCCATTACTCCAACCATCATATAATATATGGTGATTCGTGATGATCATTCCATACTTATATATTCCTGCCCCGATTTCAGCCAGCTTGCACAGCGTCACCCGGAAAGGTACATCCTGCAAATCGAAGATTTCATCTCTATCCTTGTTTAGGATATCTTCCAGGCTCCCATCGCCAATGGTGAGATCAAAGGACCGTAATACAGTACAATGTTCTTTTAGAACCAACTGTACCGGTTTTTTGACATCTTGCCAGCGGAACACAGTACGCAGCATTTCATTGGCATCTACCACCGACTGCCAGGCTTGCCGGAAGAATTCGAACTCTATTTTACCGGACATCTCAAGGTATAATTGTTCGATATTCAAACGGCTCCCCGGATCTTTGAGATAATGAAAAAGCATCCCTTCTTGTACCGGGGTCAAGGCTAAAATATCGGCGATATTTTTTTTATCTAGTATTTGCATTGTCCTTTACTCCTAAACTCTTTACGCCAACAGGTTCCATGGTATCTCAAACCGGTCCGTTGGGCATAAAAAGTTGTAACTATAGTAATAAATGATCCCGATATATTCAATAGGCAATTATTCCCATTATTAAAAATGAGATGTTTTTCTTAGGAAACTCATTTTCGGAAGGTTTTTTGCATACCTTCTCCTTAAATCCCAATCTATAAATCAGGACTTATGGAAATAACTGATATTAATTCATTCATGGATGAAACAGTCCCACAAGCAAAAGAAACGAAAAGAAATGGCCGCGAACTCAATCTTTAGAAGCTATTGAACTAAAAAAAGAATTAAGGTAAAATAACATCATGATAGGGAACCAACTGCAAAAACCTGGTCTAGAATTATTTGAACCGGCTTACCTGGTCACACTGGATGAAATTTTCCACAGCCCATGGGTCGCCGGGAAACGGCAGCGCATGTTTTTCCTGCGCGAAGCAGTATCCCATTTCTGGCCCAACGGTCATCCCTCCCGTCTCATCCATGTCACCGGCACCAATGGTAAAGGTTCGGTAATCCACTACCTGGAACAAGGATTCCCGGCAAAAACAGGCTCCTGGACCGGCCCCCATGTATTTGATTACGCGGAACGATTCCATATCGGCTGCAAAATCGTGAGCCATGAAGAAATAACCGGGATTTACCGGGAAACCCTCCTCCCCTACCAGGACCACTTTATTAAAAAATACCCGGGCAACGCCCTCTCCTTTGCCGAATTAGGTATTTTACTGGCGCTCCATCTTTTCGAAAAATACGGGGTTGAATGGGGGATAATGGAAGTAGGTGCAGGTGGACGCTACACTCCCCTCATGGTCCTTGATATGGCGGCCTGTATCCTGACCAATATCGGCGAAGACCACCCTCAAACCCTGGGCACGGAACCCTGGCAGCGAGCCCTGGAAAAAGCAGGAATCGCACGACCGGGCATCCCTTTCTTTACCGCTGCCGAAGAACCGACGCTGGCATATGTTTGCAAAACTGCGGAAACCGAGGACGCCCCGGTTCATATATTACAGCAGTACGAAATCGATGCGCTGGATATTCCACCAAGCAAAGAACCGGGATTCAAAATCCGCAACCTGGCCCTGGCTTGCAAAGTCATTCGCTATTTCTACCCGGACGCTGACCTTTCCCCTGGAAAGATGGCCAGCCACTTACCAGCCCGCTTCTGGCTCGTAGAACCCAATATCATAGCCGATATGGCCCATAATGTGAATAAAATATCAAAATTGGTGGAACAATTGAAAATCACCTATCCCGGCAAAAAATTCCGTTTCCTGTTGGGTCTATCTCGCAGCCGGGATGTGCGGGAAGTATTTGCCCCGCTCCTGGAAATAGCAGAACATATTGTCATGACCGGTGCTTCATACGCCGGCCTACCCCCCGCGGAACTCGCCGTCCTCCTGGGTAAAGATTTTGCCTCGGTAGAAGCCATCCCTATCCCGGCGGAAGCAATGGAAATTGAAAAAAAACGGCTTAAACCTGGTGAAATATTGGTTTTAACGGGATCTGCCTATATGATCGATCAGGCTCTTAACCCTAATCCTTATCTAAAACACCTGAATGCAACATTCGGCAGAAGGTTTACAACGATGAATTCTTCTTAAATGGAAGTATCTGGCGCAAATAATATTCTAACCCCCGAACCGAGTTCCAATCCCGTGGATACCCGAAAGATACCTCCTCGAAACGAACCCCGTCGCGATATTGAGTATCCCGCATATGCATATGACCATATACCACGATTGAGACCGGGAAACGAATATGCCAATCCCACGTACGCTTGGTGCCGCACCATACGGAGAACCGGGGAAACCGGGGCAACTGTGCCATTTCCTCCCGTAAAGGAAAATGATTGATCATGATGATAGGTGTATCGGCAGAAATGTTTTGCAGCCGTTTTTCGGTATAATCGCAACGTTGGGCGCACCAGGCGGCCGGCGAATCATGAGGATCAGAATGAAGCAACTCCTCATCGGTGCATACTACACCGGACTCTGCAGCCCAATCGACGGCTTTGTCTTCCGAAACATAATCGGGCCGAAAACTATAATCATAAAGCAAAAACATGGGAACCAAACAGTAATCTCGGTTCTCTGTTTCATCATGCCAGATGGCATAGGGATCTTCCGGGGTCAATACGCCGAATTCACGGCAAATGGAAACTTGATGCCGATACCGGGCTTCACCCCTCAACCTGCTTGGATGGGCAGGCAGAGTCCACAAATCATGATTTCCCGGGACCCAAAGAACCTTCTTAAAACGGTGGGATAATATATATAAAGCAAACTTAAGATGCTCATCCAGTTCCCCGATATCCCCTGCAACGATTAGCCAATCATCTCGATGGGGCGGTAAAGCCTCCAGGGCCTCGCAATTGACCCTGTTGGCAAGATGTAAATCGCTGATGCCGTAAAGCTTCATTATAGCCAACGACTGAAACAGGATGGCTTTTGAGAACTCACTTCCAGGAGCACTCCCAGGAACTCAGGCTGAGGTCGAGGAAACGTTAACCCTTTCTCCTTAACCTTAACCTGACCCTGAGTGCCAGGTTCAAGACCTGTTCATTTAGAATTAGAGTTCAAAACCTTTATTGAACTCAACGCGCCACACCAATTGAGATAATTTCCTCTCTTCGTTCAACCTGTACTGCAACATTGGATGCTGGGCCAACTCCTTCCATATTTCATCCAATTTGGATTCGTCGGTGGGAGTCAGGAAGAATATCGCAGCGGTCAACCTGGTTAAGATGTGCTCATAAGGAAGTTCCCAATCCGTCAATAAACCTTTTTCTTTGAGATCATCGAGATGTTTCTTCACTACTTGAATTTCTGGAACGTACATAATTGTCCTCCTATATTAGATAATTTGAAACTAATTACTATATTTGTGATTCTCTATTTTAGTGCATTTTGGGAAAAAAATCAAGCTGATTCACTACTAAAATCAAGAGGAAAATTTTGCCGTCCTATATACCCTTTATAAACGGGTGAATTGATCATATACCCGGGATGAATTTTTTGTTTGACAGAAACCCGCAAAAAGGTTAAACTCAAATAATCGAAAAATGAGAAGGTGAATGAGTCAGAATGGTACAAGAAAACGAAAACATCGATCAGGGTACTTCATACGAACAATATGCCCCCGGCAATTATTTGATCCGGCTGCGAAATAACGAAACCATCGATTTCAATCCTTTTAACCAGTATTTGATGTTGGCCAAACAATTGACCGGCCTTTTGTATACCCGGCCGGAATTACAGGCTTCGTTCCCCAATATCTTCCAGGACCCAACGCTGCCGGTGGTGATGGAAATCGGGTGTTACATGGGGTACACGGTGTTGGAATTGGCCGGCAGGAACCCGGACCTTAATATCCTGGGGGTAGATATCAAATACAAACGGGTAGTGAAAAGCTGTAATAAAATCAAACGGGCCAGCCTCCGCAACGCCGCCATTGCTATCGGCGACGCCAGGGAATTGTTGACCATCATCTCGGATCGGTCGTTATTCGGCATCCTGGCTTTCTTCCCCGACCCGTGGCGCAGGCAGAAACATGAAAAACACCGCTTCCTGGACGATCATTTCTTTGAAACGGCAGCGAATAAATTAACGGCAAAGGGATTTATCTGGATTAAAACCGACAGCAAACCGTATGTGGATGAAGTAACAGCGAAGGCCAAAAAACACGGTTTCATTATCACCGAAGGGCTCTCCCCGGACCGCGGCCGGCCATTGATCGGCGAAGACCACCGCACTTTTTTCGAGCAATTATTCACAAATATGCAGCAGCCCATTTACCAGCTTTTCATAATAAAAAGTTTTTAGGGGGTCCGTACCGGCGGGGCATTTTTTCAAAATGGGGCGGCGCCCCAACCCTCATTGCACGGCTCTGGTTCTTCCTTCTTTGAGGGCAACGTCTCAAATCCTTGTTTTTTTTGCACGCTTTTTTGAGGTATTAGTAAAAA
>JAUPLE010000773.1 GCA_030837085.1 Acidobacteriota bacterium
ATTTGTGTTTTCCCCATCATCATTCATCATTCAAATCTATCTACACAACTCCAGCCACTCTTTGGTTGTTTTTGAACTGGGGTGATCTTTTCCAAAGAATTTCAATTTGATGGCATAGGCGTTTTGAAAATAGGGTCTGGCTTTATCCTTCCGGCCCAGTTGATAGTAGGCGGCACCCAGGTTATTCAAATCCCTGGCCACATTGGGGTGCTCTTTGTCTAAGACTTTTTCATCGATGGCCAGCGCCTGCTCAACATACAAAATGGCCTTGCGATGATCGCCAAGGGCATCATATGCGGAACCCAGGTTATTCAAATCCCTGGCCACATTGGGGTGCTCTTTGCCATACACTTCTTCATCGATGGCCAGCGCCTGCTCAACATAGGATATGGCCTTCTTCGGATATCCAAGCGCTTTATACGCGGAACCCAGATTATTCAAACCAGTGGCCACCTGTGGATGCTGCTCACCATAAGCCTTTTTCCAGATGGCCAGCGCCTGCTCAACATAGGATATGGCCTTCTTCGGATCACCCAGCGCTCTCCATGCTTCTCCCACGTTATTCAAACCAGTGGCAACATCGAGGTGCTCTTTGCCATACACTTTTTCATCGATGGCCAGCGCTTTCTCATAATATTCCTTTGCCCGGCTATAGTTCCCCAATACATGATACGCCACTCCTACCATATTTATAAATTTTCCATTCCCCGGCGCCAGGCGGTCCGCTTCAAGAAAAGCCGCCAGGGCGGCCCGACAATCGGGCTCTTTATTGAAAAGAAGTGCATTGCCCAATTGATAATAATCCGCCGCCACGATCCCACACTGTGTAGAAATAGCTTTTTTTAACAACTCAATGGCTTTTTCCATATTGCCCTTTTTCAATTCCGCCAGGGCTTCCTGCCTTTCCTGGGGCGCGCCCACACATAATTCCGCTACCGCCTTTTCCAACTCCTTGATGCGCTTCTCTTTCTCTGTTAATAACTCATCCTTTTCCTTAACTTTTAAAGGATCGAACTTGTCTATCTTTGTGTTCACATCCTCTAATTGTTTATCCGAAGAGGAACTTAATATCAAAGCCACCACCAGGGCTATCACCCCAACCGCAAATCCCAGGATGCTGGCCCAGATAGCCATTTTAGATAATCGCTTTTCCTTTTTCTCTATTCCCGTGTTTATTTCCGCCGGGGCCGGGGAAACCGTTTCACGTTGTTCCCCATGGTGACACTCCCGCAGTAAAACCGGGTCCGCCTCTTCCAGGAGGCGAGAAACCAGGTCCTCTTTATTCAACCGGGAATACTTTTTCAACTCCAACTCCCGCGCCAATTGACGCAAGCGCTCCAGCGTACATTCCATCAACTTGCCTTTAAGGCTTTCGTCAGCCATTCACGCGCCTCCTGTTCCTCTGCTTTTCCCAACGGGAATTTCTTTCAAGGAAACGTTATACCATTGGAAAAATATATTGTCAAGAAAAGCGCGGCGACCGGCCCTGCCGCTGCTATCAAAATAGCCACCAAGGCACGAAGAAAAATAAAGCACGAAGCACGAATATCGAAATTCGAAACAATCTCAAATGTCCCAAATACAAATGACCAAAACGAAAACCGCCGCCTCTGGCGGCAAATATTTATTTGTTTTGAATTTTGAAAATTTGAATTTTGGATTTGTTTCGAATTTCGAGTTTCGGATTTCGGATTTACTATTTTTATAAGGTGGGCCTGCGGCTCGGGCAATAAACAGGCAAAAACAGCGAAGTGTCGATAGTATTGACATTTAATGCGATTTCGGGCATAATTATATATAGAGGTACGAAGCAATGATCGAGCAAAAAATCGATGTTATGGTTCACAGCCTTCCTTTGAATTTGAAAAAGGAAGTTCTAGATTATGTGGAGTTCCTTTTGAATAAATATCCAGGGCAAAAAAAGGCCGCACCGGAAAAGAAATTCAAATTTGACTGGGAGGGAGGACTGTCTGATATCAAAGATGAAATGACTTCCGTCGAACTCCAGCATAAAGCTATGGATTGGCGATAATGATTCTTATTGATACCAACATACTTTTAGAAATACTCCTTAAGCAGGATAAAAAAGACGATTGTAAGGATTTCATGGTAAGGAATGCCTGGAAAATCCATATGACGGATTTTTCTTTACATTCAATAGGCGTTATATGCTTTCGCTATGGGAAGGAGAAGATATTTCAAAATTTTTTAGAGGATATATTACCATTGGTTGACCTTGTAACATTGCCACTGGACCAATATCCGGAAGTAATAAAGAATCGGAAAAAGTTAAAACTTGACTTTGATGATTCATATCAGTATACAGTTGCGAAATATTTTGATTTTAAAATCGCTACGATGGATAAGGATTTTAAGAAAGCAAAGGACATCGAAGTTCTATTTTTATAATCTTCCTTTTTTCAAGTTCTCTGCTCCCTGCCCCCTTTTCTTCATCATTCATCATTCAAATCTATTTAGTCAAGGGAAGCACATTCACTACTGGAAGGATTTGATTGATATCTTCCTCACTGATGACCAATACAGGGCGTGTTTTCCCCTGTTCCGAGCCAATTATGGGATCTAAATTCGCCAGGAAAATATTCCACCTGAAGGACGTCATACTCTATTCCCATCCTTCCATGTCGACGTTTTCAAAGTCGCGGTTTACGGCTTCTAACTCCTCAATAAAATCCGGGTCTTTAACCGCCTCTTGTAAATCCAGGATTTTATCTTTATAACTCCTTTTTCCCATGTTGACCAGCATGAGCACTTCCATCAGTTCATCTTCTTCTAAATAGTCCGGGATCTTTATTTTGACCTCATGGCTTCTTGGTATTCGTATAATCTGTCTAATGGCTTCCATAGTAGCACCTCGTTTTCATATCTATTATTATACAATAGATGCCGATAATTTTCAAAACTAAATAAACGAATTCCGCCACTGCCATAAATATAACAGCGAAGAACGCGAAGGGGCGCGAAGCGGGCAAACACTATCCAGGCGGTTTAATGCGGTGGGCCTACGGCCCGAGCCTGACGGTGTTTAGAATATAATCTTATGGCCCAGTTCTACAATCGGGACCCCCAGCATGGGGGCGCAGTGGGGATTGAATATAAGAATGGTTTAGGGTATAATTAAATCCTCTTTTCCGCGGGGCTCCGAAAACAGCAACCCGCAGGAGACGGATATAAATGAAAAGAATACATATTATATTAATGTTAATCGCTTCGGTATGGCTGGCGGTTGGAATCGCCAATTGCGGGTACGGCCTGTCCGGCCTGGGCAAACAAATTCCGGCCAATATTAAAACCGTTGTTATCCCGGATTTTGAAAACAAAACCACCCGGATCGAAGCCGAACAATTCGTGACTTTTGCCGTAAAAGACGAATTTATCCGGCGCAGCGAACTGGAACTGGTCGCCAACCGCGCCAACGCCGATGCGATCCTGGAAGGGAAAATCCTGACCTTCGACGTCACTCCTGTCTCTATGACAGACGATGCCTCCGCGAATCTCTACCGGGTGACGATTACGCTGAGCGTTCGCTTTATCAACTTGCTGAACAATGAGATCATTTTTGAAGACGAGAGCATTGTCTTTAGCGACAACTATAACATCGAGAGGGAGGATTTCTTTTCCCAGGAAACCCAGGCTTTAAAGCAGATTTCCGATAAGTTTGCCGAAAGCGTGGTATCCACTATATTGGAAAATTTCTAAGTAAAGGGATTCATTGTAAAATCATGGCGGAAGTAACATTTTTCGATTTCTTAAATAAAATAGCAGCCAGGAAAGAATCGTTCCCAATGACGATACTTTACGGCTTTAACGAATTTTTAGGTGAAAAGATCATCGATGCTTTTTGCACTAACTTTATCGAAGCTAAAAACGACTTCAATTTCCGGCGCTACTATGCCGATATCGAGGGCGAAGCTAATTGGGAAGAAATCATCAGCGAGGCCAACAGTTCCAGTTTCTTTCTCCAGTCCCGCAAGATCATTGTGGTCACTATCCGCGAAGAGAAATATCTTACTATAAAAAAGAATGAAAAAGAGATTTTAAAGGAATACGCCGCACACCCTAACTCCAATACGATCCTGGTGATCTATGTATCCCTAAACCTCATCAAAGATGATTATAAGCAGGCAAAGAAACTTAAGATCGATAAATTGATCAAAGAGTTGGACTCGCCCCGCATGTACAGTGTAGACCTGGATAAGATTCAAGAACGCGAAGTGAAAAGTTATATCCAATCTTACTTAAAAGCCGGGGGCGTTTCTATTACGTCCGATGCGCTGGATAAGATCATGGAAACAAGGGAAGATGATGTTGTGTCGGTGCTTTATCAATTGCCCAAGCTGGCCATTGCCTGCGTCCAGGGCGGGAGCCTGGATTCCGGCGACATCGACGCGATTATCACCGGCGTGGAAGCCCACTCTATCTGGGACCTGGCAGACGCCATCGAGAACGAGGACGCCCCCAAGTATTTAAAAATATTAAACTATCTTTTTACCAACGGCATAAAGGCCGCTTTGATTATCGGCACACTGGTAACCCATTACAATAAGATATACATTGCCAAATTTTTACTAAAACGAAAGATGTCGGCCGGGGAAATAGGCCGC
>JAUPLE010000774.1 GCA_030837085.1 Acidobacteriota bacterium
CATTACTGGTAGATATTAAAATAACGCGTCCCCGGCCTACAGTAACAAATCGCCCTTTCCCGTCAGTGGCAATGCCGTAAAGATCGAACCAATCGCCAAGGTTGGTATCAATCGTCTGCCAGCTTATACCGCCATCCGCGCTGCGATATGTTAAACCTTTGTCCCCGGATAATACGATGACGCCTTCTTTGCCAATGACCCCATCCCGTGTTACTCCAGGTTCTTGAATCAAACCCGTTTGCCAATATGTTTCTTTTTTCTGATTCATAATTTATCTCCTTTTAAATTGTAATTACTTTTGTCTATGCTGCCCAGGGGGCTTTTTAAATCACTAATAGGCCCCCCGCGCCGCGGGGCGGTTTAGTTCTACTGATAGGGTGCACGCGCCGCGTGCCCCCTCGCAGAGGGGTTAGGTTATGCTGGCGTCTTTCACCATATCTTTCGTAATAGAGGCGTCTTTTACCATGTCTTTTGCGTTAACATTAATAAGCGCCCCAATTTCGTAATCGATAATGGGCAGCCCCAATTTATTAAAATTCTTCGGGTGTTCCAAAAATAAATAATAACAGAAAAATTGAATGAACTGCATCCGGTCATACAACTCACTAAAGGTAAAATCCTTGTAAAAAATGGCTTCCCTTGCTTCAGAACTCTCTTTGGCCAATGTTTTGTTTGCGTCAAGTGCGTCTAAGATCGCTTGATGGCCTCTCTGTAAATCCGGCAACTTGAAATTGTAATCGTCTATTAATTCTACTGCCGAGGAATCTCCTATTATCTTTTCATATACATTCATGGCAGTGTCGAGCCATTCTCCTTTATTTTTCGTCTCTTCCCGGCCAATCAAACCCAAAGCTATTTGTTTTTTGCCCTCGTATTTCAAGATTAGTTTTAATAAGGATGTGTGTTTGGTAAAGTAGAAAACGGCGGTTTCATACTTTCGTTCAAAATCTTCTTTGGCTATTGCAGCTTCTTTTGTTTCTTTTTCATATTCATCTTCAGCAGACCGGGCATTTTTGCATAGGATAAGACTCTCTTTGATAAAGTCGGCGTCTTTATTGAACTCCTGGTGAAGCCTTGCCTTGAAAACATTATCATTCGATAGTTTGCTCAATAAATCATTCGCTTTATTAACAAACCCTGTACCAACTGTAATTTCTTTCATTATTTATCTCCTTTTATATTGATAGTTATTTTAAGCAATCAAGTTGCTCCCTATGTTATATGTACATCAAATCAGCCAGGTAAGGTGCTATGGACATCAGAAGCCTGAAATAAAATTCTTGCATGGCCTTATTAGACTCTGTTTGCCGGTATTTTATAGCCAGCTTGCCGACCACGGCGTTTTCGATTGTAATCGGTATATCCAGGTAATCGGGGTCCAGTATATTTATATCGTGGATGAAAAAGTCGAAGGTATTATCCGGTAAGGTTCCTGTTTCAACTGTCTCTACTTGTAATGAGTCGTTTACTTCCGCGTGATAGAATTTCGTTCCTCTGTGTGGGTCTTTATTGATGAGCAGGAGCCAGGTAATATGGAGGTGGACGATTCTCAGGAAGTTTACGATGATGCCCGGGTCTTTTTCCCGGCCAAAGGACACTTTTTCTTTGTATTTCGTAATGATATCGATGAGCCTGTCCCGTTTCTCTTCCTCTCCCAGTTTTATAGCCGGTTTGATTAATGTTAGAGTTTGAGCGCTGATTTTTTCCAGCAGGAAAATTTCATTATTAGTAAAGTTACGGAGGTTTTTTTCATTGACCAGGATAAGGTAGCCGAGTATTTCGTCATTAAGGACTAGTGGGGAAATGGCCAGGGCCAGTACCCGGCATTTGAAAAGACTTTCAACCGGGTAGCGATATGGGTGGGATGGTGAAATATCGGGTAAGATGATGATACTGTTGTTGGTGAGGGTATTTTGAGATGTGTTTTGCCATTTCCAGGGCATGCAGGGGGTAGGCATGAAGATATTTTTCTCGATATTGCCGTTTTCTTTTGTAGCCCTGACAAAAATGCTTTCCAGGAATATGCTGGAATTGGGGATGAGAATACCGCAGCGATCGACATTAAAGAGATCGATGATGACCTGGCAATATTGAAGGAGGATATATCCCAGGTCATTTGGGCTCCGGATTTCCAGTATATATTGTAGGTGCTGCTCATAGTAATGGCGGAGGTTTCTTTTCATGTGCAATCTTGGTTCAGGCTATCATTTTGCCATTGAAATATCTCTGTTCTAATTCTTCGGCCCTGGCTATCCCATCTTCCGTGAGATGTATCGAATCGGGACATTGTTCAACCAGGTTTTCATAGTCCAATGAATTGATTGTATCGGCGTCGTAATTTGGCAAGACTTTGCGAATCGCTGCGCCGGGTTTTTTAAGCATGTCTTGTTCAAAGCTATTTAGATACATGCACAGCAGGGTGATTTCCCTTTTCCATTCGCTATATTTTGCTTCCGTTATTTCGATTAAACGTTCGGGGCTGATACTCAGCCATTTTAAAAAACGTTTTTTAAAGTCTGGGAAACTGGAAAAGCCCAATTTCGTGGATAGTTCCGGGAGGTTATCAACGGTGCATTGACGCGAGAATATACAGGTCTGGATATAAGATAGTCTTTGCTCATATAAAAATGTTTCCAACGATTTTTCCATTTTCCATTCGAAGCGTTTGCATAGTTTGTCTTTTGGGATATTGAAAATTTCCGACAGCAAGGTTTCGTCCAGTATTGCTAATTGAGGGATATCGCTGCTGTAAATATATAGACAGATTCTTTCAGCAAGAGAGGGGCGTTTTGCGGTAATTAGCCTGGTTTGCCGGTTGTTGTGGGTCATTTTTTTTATTCCTCCTGTTCTTTAGAGTGTGGTAAGGTTTCTCCCGCAATCGGTTCGAGGTTTGTGTTTATGATGGTGATATCCACCAGGCACACGTGTAGTAATTCAATGAGGATTTCTCGTTCTTCAGCGGGTATTTCTTTTTTAGGAATTTTCGCTTCCGCAAGGGCGATGATATTGTCGCCGGATGTAGGAGTTGCATCCGGGTCCTCATCATCGTCCGATTGATAATGGTATACTTGCTTGATAAACGTTACATATTCCGGGCCCAAAGCTTCGGCGGCTAGCATTATGTTGTTTTCAAAGGCGTCCGGTTCTAAGCCCGTGGTTTCGTCCAATTCTTCATCCGAGTTATAGGAAAGCATTTTGAAGATTACCCCCCCGTAGATACATTCGTTATGTAAATCCGGGTGGTTGATGATGTAGGTAATGATATATTGCAGCATATCCAGGTATAGCTGGCGGGGGTAGAAATCGGTTTCGAATGAACAATTTTCTTTGGCCTTTGCGATTAATTCGGGGGTAATTTTTTCGGAGATATTGACGTTAAGGTCGATGATCATCCTGTAATTATTTATCATTATAAGTTCTCCTTGAATGATTTTGTATGCAATGGAAGAAGAAAAAGCCGAGAGAACCCCAGCGGCGCAAGGGAAAGAGTGTGTGTCATTCCTTGCGCCGATTTGGGGCCTTGTTTATAAGGTTTCAAATGCCTAATCCAATTAAGTTGTTTCCTGGGATAATCGATTAAAAAACCCCGTGGGAACATACAGGCAGTGTGAGCGTCATTTTGCCTGTATGTCCCGGGGTCGGATGTATCATTTATTTTGAAGGGTATATTAGTTGGCGTACTCAGTGTAAATCCGTGTAATCTGTGGACGAAAATAATTCGTGGAAATTCGTGGAATTCGTGGGCGGTGGAAACCAACGCCGCATGGGTGGAGAGCCAGGGGGAATGGTTGCATGATGCTCTCAACCCATGCGTCGCTGGAAAGGAGGGTTCATCGATGAACCATTGAAAA
>JAUPLE010000775.1 GCA_030837085.1 Acidobacteriota bacterium
GACAGTGTTTGGAGGATAAAGGGACAATTAGATAAGTACCGGCTGGAGGAAACTTTTCATCAATTGATCTATCGGCATGAAAGCCTGAGAACCTCATTTCATATGGTGGAAAGTAAACCGGTGCAGAAGATACAATCGGATGCTATCTTTAAAATCGAGTGTTATGATTTGGGGCCTGGGGATCAGGAGGTTGAGTGTAAGATAGAAAAAATACTCCAGGATTTCGTGAGACCATTCGATCTTTCCTGTGCGCCGCTTTTGCGAGCTGGTTTAATTCCATTGAGAGAGAATGAGCATATTTTTATGCTTGATATCCATCATATTATTTCTGATGGACTTTCGTTGGGGGTATTTATTAAAGAATTTATGGCGCTGTACAAAGGATATCCACTCCCTGAATTACAACTTCAATACAAAGATTATTGTCAATGGCGGAACCGGGAGCAACAGCGGGGCATGTTAGAAAAACAAGAAAAATACTGGCTGAATAGATACGAGGCCGAAGTACCGGCATTGGAACTTCCCTATGATTATCCCAGGCCCATTTTCCAGAGCTTCGAAGGCAGCATGGTATTTTTCCAGTTGGACCAAGAAGAAACAGCCGTTCTGAAACGTTTTGTGTCCGATGAAAGCAGTGTCCTAACTCTGTACATGGTGTTGTTGGCTTTATTTAATATATTGCTGGCAAAATTAAGCGGGAATGAAGACATTGTCGTCGGTACACCTTTTCATGGCAGGAAGCACATTGATTTCCAACCGATTATCGGGATGTTTGTAGGAACATTGGCGATGAGAAACTACCCCTCCCCTGGTAAAACCATAACTCAATTTATCCAGGAAGTAAAGGAAAATTCATTAGCGGCCTTAGAAAACCAGGATTATCCCTTTGAAGAATTGGTGGAGAAAGTTGTGGTAGAGAGGGATACCAGTCGTAATCCTTTGTTTGATGTTATGTTTGCCCTGCAGGAGAGTGAAATACATACGAGCTTTGAACTTGAAGGTTTAAGTGTGGAGCCCTATGAACATGAAACGAGAGTTGCATACTTCGACCTTTTCTGGGAGGTAATTGAAAGGGCAGGTACATTGAACTTTATTCTTTATTACTGCAAAAAATTATTTAAAATAGAGACATTGAATCGATTTTTCAACTATTTTAAAGCGATCGTTTCTGCCACTATTGAAAATCCCCAGAAAAAAATAGGGGAAATAGAGATCATAACAGAGGAAGAGAAGAAAGAAGTTTTGTACGATTTCAATAGTTCGGAAGTAGATTATCCCCAGGGAAAAACCATCCATCGTTTGTTCGAGGAGCAGGTGGAACGAACGCCCGATCGCATCGCGGTTTTTGGCTACGGACTTGCACGGACAACCACGGACATTAATGTAGGGGCAGATTCACAAATCTGCCCTATCACTCTATCCTACAATAAATTGAACGAACAGTCCGACCGATTGGCCCATCTATTAATTGAAAAAGGCGTCCTGGCGGATAATATTGTAGGTATTATGATGGAACGGTCCATTGATTTGATCATCAGCATATTAGGTATATTAAAATCAGGCGGCGCCTATTTGCCCATCGACCCGGATTATCCGCGGGAACGGATCGATTATATGTTAAAGGACAGTGCAGCCAAAATCCTATTAACCGCGGTGGATTGCGTTTTTAATTATCATCATTCATCATTAATCATCCATCATTCAAATCAGCTTTCTTATATCATCTATACCTCCGGTTCCACGGGTAGGCCAAAGGGTGTACTGGTAGAACATCGTTCCGTGGTAAATGTGTTATTTTCTCTTTTTCATGCTTACCCGATATTGCCGACAGATAGTCTCCTGATGAAAACATCCTTTTTATTTGATGTGTCGGTAGCGGAATTGTTTACCTGGTTTTTGGGGGGTAGTCGATTGATTGTACCGGGGAAAAATGACCATAAAGACCCTCAAACGTTGTTGGATATCATTGAAAAGGAAACAGTCACCCATATCAACTTTGTACCTTCGATGTTTGGAGTTTTTATCAGCCAATTAAACCACGAAAACATTAAAAAATTATCTAGCCTGAAATATATCTTTTTAGCGGGTGAGGCGTTACCACCGGAACAAGTAGCGGCGTTCAGAGAATTGAATAATAAAATCGTAATGGAGAATTTATATGGACCCACGGAGAATACTGTATATACAACACAATATTCGTTATCTGGGTGGAGCGGCAAAGGGAGTGTGCCCATCGGTAAGCCATTGTCCAATATGCAGCTTTATGTAGTCGATTGGAATTATTGTTTGCAGCCCATAGGCGTATCCGGTGAATTATGTATCTCTGGGAAAGGATTGACCAGGGGCTATTTAAACAGACCGGAATTAACCTCTAACAAATTCATTCCAATAAATAGAAGTTTTTGGAAGTGCAGGAACCTTTTTTCAAAAAGGTTCCTGCCCGCCGGAGGCATTCTTTATCGTACCGGTGACCTGGCGCGCTGGATGACGGACGGGAATATAGAATTTTTAGGTAGGATCGATCAGCAAGTAAAGATCAGGGGATACCGGATCGAATTGGGAGAAATTGAAAATCGACTGCGAACCCATGAGTCGATAAAAGATGCAATTGTGATAGATCGGAAAGATAAAAGCGGCGATAAATATCTTTGCGCCTTCATTGTTTTTAAACCTTTTTTAGAAGAATCGGAGCCTGAAAAGCGGTCTGTCATTGCCGGAGTTCGTGATTACCTGGCCGGGAAATTGCCTGATTACATGATACCTGCTCATTTTGTTCCATTGGAAAGTATCCCGTTGACACCCAGCGGAAAGGTGGACAGGAAAGCTTTACCGACAACTGAACCTGGAGTCGGCAACGAATACACCGCCCCGCGGGATGAAGTGGAAGAGCGATTGACGGGAATATGGTCGGAAATATTATGTATTTCTAAAAACAAAATAGGTATCGATAATAATTTTTTCCAACTGGGTGGCCAGTCATTAAAATTAGTTATGTTGATCGCTCAAATTCATAAAGAATTTGATGTCATGGCCCCCATGTCAAAATTTTTTGAAATTTTTTCTGTTAGATCCCAGGCCCAGTATATAAAGAACGCTTCCCCTGATAAGTATACCTCCATTGAAGCGGTGGAAAAGAAAGATTATTATCCCATGTCCTCAGCCCAGAAACGAATGTACATCCTCCAGCGGATAAATCCTGACAATATCAATTATAATATGCCTCTATTCACAACCCTGGAAGGTTTACTTGAAAAAACAAGATTGGAGAACGCCTTCAGGGAATTAATTTTCCGACATGAAAGCCTGAGAACCTCGTTCCATTTGGTGAAAAATAATCCGGTGCAAAGAGTTCATGATAAAGTGCATTTTGAGATCAGATATTATGAAGGAAATGCAAAGATTGAAATCATCAAGAATTTCGTGAGGCCTTTCGATTTGTCGCAACCATCATTTTTTCGGGTGGGATTAATAAAAACAGGTGAGGAAAACCATATCTTGCTGGTGGATATGCACCACGCCATATCGGACGGAAATTCGCTTGACATATTCCTGGCAGAACTCCTGGCGTTATACCAGGGGAAAAAACTGCCCGATGTGCGCGTGCAATATAAAGATTATTCCGAATGGTTGGAAAAGCCGGTTATTTTAGAGGAAAGACAGAAACAGGAAGCGTATTGGTTAAACCGACTCGCAGGGGATCTCCCGGTACTAAAACTGCCTACGGATTATCCGAGGCCCAAAGAAAGAAGTTTTACTGGCGCTTTAGTCACTTTTGAAATTCCCCAGGATACAGGGAAAAAGTTAAGGGCTCTGGCAAAAAGAGAAGATGCTACGATGTTTATGGTTATTTTCAGTATATTTAATATCCTTCTTTTTAAACTGAGCCACCAGGAGGATATAATCGTGGGAACACTGGTGGCTGGCCGGAGACGATCGGAACTGCAGAATATTATAGGGATGTTTGTAAATACGTTGGCGCTGAGAAATTATCCCAAAAATAAAAAAACTTTTAAAGAATTTTTAATTGAAGTGAAAACAAGGGCATTGGAAGCATTCGACCACCAGGAATACCCGTTTGATGATCTTGTGGAGAAATTGGGAGTAAGAAGAGACGCGGCTCGGAATCCTTTGTTTGATGTGTTGTTTTTATTTAATGCGCTAAATGCAAATGAAGACAACAAAATGGAAATACCCGGATTAAAAATAAATCCCTTAGAAGAGGAATGTTACCAGGCTAAATTCGATCTGCTTTTTACTGGCAGGGACAGTGGAGAAAGTGAGAACCTTTTTTTTACTGTTGAATACAGTACGGAACTTTTTAAGAAAGAAAAGATCGAAAGATTTATTAGCTACTTTAAGGAGATTATTTCGATATTAGAGAAAAATGAATCCGTTGTTGCATTGATAGATATTGGAATAGAACACGATTTGGCCTCAGCCGCGTCCGATTTTTATAGCAAAGTGGAAAGCGATTTCGAATTTTAAAAGAGGAAACTCAAAATGGAAATTAAAATCTCGCGGGATAAATTGGTACTGGCTGCCAGTCAAAGTGTGAAAGAGAAAAAGTATTGGTTGAATAAATTAGCCGGTGAATTAGTAAAAACTCATTTCCCCTATGATTATAGAGAAAAACTACGGGGAAAAAAGAACGCCGAACCAATGAAAAGCCTTCACTTCACATTCCCTGCTCCCCTCTATGAAAAAGTGATGAAATTGAGCGGCGGTAATGATGTGAAACTCCATATGATCCAGGTAACAGGAATGTTTATACTTTTGCATAAATATACCGGCAATAATGATATTATGATCGGATCGCCCATATTCAAACAGGAGATCGAAGGGGAGTTTATCAATACTGTGCTGATATTCAGGAATGAAACAGCGGCTCATATGAATTTCAAAGAATTGTTACTGGAAGTGAGAAATACAATTATCGAAGCCGATGAAAATCAAAACTATCCCCTGGAAATATTGTTGGAAGATCTGAATATGCCGGTTATGGGAGATGAATTGCCTATATTTGATGTTGTGCTTTTGCTCGAGATCCTAC
>JAUPLE010000776.1 GCA_030837085.1 Acidobacteriota bacterium
ACGCTGTGATTTGTCAACTTTGTTTCATGCTCTTACAGAGAGTAAGGCGCTCGATGAATGATGAAGGGGGCGGAGCCCTTCGTGCCTTGGTGGCTATTTTCATTCCAGGCTGCGTTTCCAGGGTCGTTCCTAAAACGTGGGAAATCTCACAAAACTCATTCCAAAAATGTGGAAATTCTCACCTTTTCGGAACGAGTACTTGACTTTATGCTCTATTCAGCTTATATTACCCTCCATGAAAAGAGATATTTACCAACAACTGATCGAATGGAAACAATCGGAACTAAGGAAACCACTTATTTTACGCGGCGCCCGCCAGGTTGGAAAAACCTATATCCTCCTTGAATTCGCAAAAAATGAATATGAAAACTATATTTATCTTAATTTCGAAGATGACCCAACCCTTGATGCCCTTTTTAGCCAACGGTTCGATAAAGAGAAAATAATAACCGGTTTATCCATTTACGGGGGCGGCGTAAAAGTCCTCCCCGGGTCAACGTTGATAATTTTCGATGAAATCCAGGCATCGAATAATGCGTTGAATTCTCTCAAGTATTTCAATGAAAGAGCCAAAGAGTACCATATTGCCGCTGCCGGATCGCTGCTGGGAATCAAGTTGGGAGGACAAAGGTCTTTTCCTGTCGGCCAGGTGACTTTCTTAGACCTTTACCCCGCCACTTTCCTCGAATTTCTCAACGCCGTAGGTAAACCGGAACTGCGGGGATTAATCGAAAGTGCGAATAAAGATTTCGAGTCGTTCCCCGAACCTTTTCATGTCGAATTGATCGAGCAATTAAAGTATTATTATTTTACCGGGGGCATGCCGGAAGCCGTATCGGTTTACTGCAAAACCAGGAGTTTTGACGCCGCCAGGAAAATCCAGAAAGATATTATGGATACCTATCTCCTTGATTTTACAAAGCATGCGGACAGCCCCGAAGTCATGAAAATCACATCGGTTTGGCAATCCATCCCGGTGCACCTCTCAAAAGAAAACAAGAAATTTATATTTTCAGTAGTCCGGAAGGATGCCAGGGCCAGGGAATACGAGGTCGCATTGCAATGGTTATGCGACGCCGGTTTGATTTATAAATGTTACAATATTTCCAGGCCGGGAATACCGCTTATGGGCTATGCCAATGAAAACATTTTTAAAGTATATTTATTGGACATCGGGTTGTTGGGGGCGATGGTGAATCTTTCGCCGGCGACGCTTATCAATGGAAACGCTGTTTTTACACATTTTTACGGCGCTTTCGTGGAGAATTATGCGGCGCAGCAGTTAAGGAGTAAGTTCCCGGGGAATCTTTTTTACTGGAGCAGCCAGGGCAAGGCAGAGGTAGATTTCGTGTATTCGGTGGATGACCGGGTATATCCGCTTGAAACGAAAGCCGGTTTAAACCTATTAAGTAAGAGTCTTAAGGTTTACAATGAGAAGTACGATCCCGTGGTGGTATCGCGGAGCAATTTATCGAATTTACGGAAGGACGGCAAGACCTGCAATTACCCGCTTTACGCGATTTCACTTTTCCCGCTTTGATCTTGAAATAGAGCTGAAAAATCTGCCTGGCGCCTAAAACTATATTTTCCGCTGCATAAAGGTTGCATTTTTTTTTTAATCTTTTATAATGTATCTAGGAGGTAATCTTGACCGATGAGGGATTATTCGAATTAGATGGCAAAGGACTTTATTACGGCTTTTTAGCCGGGGCCTTTAAAGTTATCCAGGAGCAGCATTATATTAATAAGATCAATGTGTTCCCGGTCCCGGACGGCGACACCGGTTCCAACATGGCCGCTACGGTCAGGTATATCATCGACAAAGTAAGGCCGGATATTTCTTTTAAAAAAACCGCGGATTCTATCGCTTCCGCTGCCCTGGACGGAGCACGGGGCAATTCCGGCATCATTTTCGCCCAGTTCTTACATGGTTTCAACGAAAAAGCCCAGGCTGAAAAGGAATTCGCCGTCGATGTAAAAACCTTTGCCCGGCTTATCCGGAACGCCTTCTCCCATGCCTACCGGGCCATTGAAAGCCCGGTGGAAGGAACGATTATTACGGTAATCCGCGAGTGGGTGGACTACGTCGATTCCATCAAAGAAAAAATAGATGATTTTTTTAAATTGCTTCCTGCTTCCTTAAAAATAGCTCAAGTATCGCTGAAGGAAACCCCCCAGAAATTAAATGTCCTTAAAAAATACCGGGTAGTAGACGCCGGCGCCCAGGGCTTTGTATTCTTCCTGGAAGGTATTATGGATTACTTTAGGGAAAGAAATGTAAGAAAAATCCTGCGCTTAAAAAGTAAGGAAGTCGAAGCAGGGAACGGGAATGAGGTTATCACGCCGGGAGATTTAACTTTCCGGTACTGCACCGAAACGGTGCTGGAAAGTGCGGCAGGAATCTCACTGGATAAAGACGCTTTACGGGGTAAGGTCAAAGACCTGGGCGATTCGCTGGTGATTGCCGGTTCCGAAAAAAAATGGCGCATTCATATCCATACCGATACACCGGCTGATTTTTTTTATTCGTTGAAAGATTTCGGAACTCTGAGTTTTCAAAAATCCGACGATATGCTCAAGCAATATGAAATCGCCCACCGGCGCAAATGGAAGATCGCCCTGGTGACGGACTCTTCTTGCGACCTGCCGCAGGAAATCCTGGACCAGTACCAGGTCCAGGTGGTACCCATTAATCTCCACTTCGGCCTGAATAATTACCTGGACAAAGTGACTATTACCCCGGATCAATTTTACCGGATGCTGGACCAATCGCCGCAGTTTCCCACCACATCGCAGCCCCATTCGACTGCATTCAGGAACTTATACGGTTTCCTGGCCGGTTATTACGAATCCATTATCGCGGTTCATCTTTCCCGGAATCTCAGCGGAACCTGGCAAAATAGTAAAAAAGCCGCGGAACAAGTAAGTAAAGAAACCGGTAAAAAAATCAGCGTTATCGACTCGCGCCATCTTTCGGGTTCGCTGGGCTTGATTGTTTACCGGGCTGCCCGGTCCATTGAAGCGGGCTTAAACCACGAAGAAATTATGAACTGCATGGAGGACTGGATTTCCCGGGCCGCAATCATGGTTAGCGTAAAAACATTGAAATCCATGGTCCGGGGTGGCCGGGTCAGCCCCATGAAGGGACTCCTGGCCAAAGCGCTGAACCTTAAACCGGTGGTTTCCATGGACAGCGAAGGGAAATCCTGCCTGTATAAAAAAGCTTTCAGCCAAAAAGGGAATATAAGAAAAGTGCTCAAGGTCATTGCCGGGAAAATTAAAACCCAGGCTGTGTGGAAATATTCTATTTTGCATGCCCATGATGAATCCGGTGCACGTGCATACGCGGATAAAATGACGGCGCTGCTGGGAAAAGCCCCGGATTTTATCATCGATATCTCGCCGGTGGTGGGATTGAACGCCGGCTGCGGCGCCCTGGCAGTGGCGATAATGTTTGAATGATGAATGATGAAAAAAGAATGAATGAAGAATGGAGGGAACGATGGGAATGGTTGTCATCGAATCGGTAATATGGCTCTTTGCCTTTATGATTCTCTTTTTTATCCTGGCCCAAATTTTAAAAGATAATTCCATCGTGGATGTGGCCTGGGGAATGGGATTCATGCTGGTGGCATTGACGACGTTTTTTAGGTATTCAAGCCCAAACCCCAGGAAAATCCTGCTGACGACCCTTATTATCCTGTGGGGCTTCCGGTTGGTTATATATATCCTCAGCCGCAAAAAAGGCGAAGATTATCGCTATAAGGCTTTTCGAGAAAAATGGCGGCGTTACTTTTTCACAAAGAGCTTTTTTTACATTTTTATATTCCAGGGCATATTATTGTTGATTATTGCTTATCCGATTATGATGGTGAATGGGTCCCCAGCCTTGCCGTTGGGGATTTTCGATATCCTGGGGGTCGTGATTTTCAGCGTGGGTTTTTTCTTTGAAACCGCTGCCGATTACCAGATGGCCCGTTTCAAAAAGGACCCGGCAAATAAAGGGAAATTAATGACACAGGGATTATGGCAATACTCCCGACACCCTAATTATTTCGGTGAAGCGACTACCTGGTGGGGGATTTTTTGTTTTGCCCTTCCATTTCCTTACGGTTGGACGACAGTAATCGGCCCCCTTTTGATTACGTTCTTGCTGCGCTTCTTTTCAGGCGTGCCCATGCTGGAGAAGAAATACCAGGACCGCGAGGATTTCCGGGAATATAAAAAGACAACCCCTGTGTTTTTCCCATTACCGCGGCGGTCCGGGCCCGCAAAAAAAACTGATTAACGCCTGCGAAAGACGCAAAAAACACGAAAGGGATATGCTAACGGCATCGGGCAGACACGCTTCCCTAAACCCCTGCCGATGCCAGGTAAATCCAATTGAGGAAAAACAAAATCATTATCCCCCATCTCAATAAGCAGCTTTCCTTCTCGGTTAAAATAACCTGTACCTTTTTCCCGGAAAATAACATGTAGAATCCATAAAATACCCAGGCGGCAAACACAATTCCCCCCAGGAAGAGCAGCGGGTTCCAGAGAAAAGCGGAGCCGATATCCAATTGGAAAAAACACCTTGCTACTCTTGTTGCTCCGCAGGTTGGGCAGGGATACCCGGTAAGCGTCTTAAACATACAGGGGATACGGGGAATTTGTTTCACCAGGTAAAATACATAGATCAAGAGGGTGCATGTCCCTGTGACCAGAAAATAAACCAGGGGGAGGTTCAACTCCCCCTTTGTTCGATTGATACGTTTTAATTTCACCGGAGGGATTTATTAAACATTGCCATAAAGCCGGTTGCTCCAACCATCATGATAATCATTAAAACACAGAAACAGCACAACACAACAGGAGCGAGAACGGCAAAGGC
>JAUPLE010000777.1 GCA_030837085.1 Acidobacteriota bacterium
AGTTGAACCGGTAATATCCCCTGCTTTGACTACCACACCGGTGTAGATTTTATTATCAAACTTATCCATTTCATAAAAAATAATATCCTTTCCTTTCTCCACGGAACCGTGGTACTCGATGACGTCCTTGAAACCCATTTTTTCAAATAAAGGAATCAAGACTTCTATCCTGAGCCGGGATTCATTTAGCCTGCGCAGCATGTCCAGTTTTTCTTTTTTATTCGGAGTCTCCGGGTTTATTTCAGAGAGAGTCTTCTGTAAAGAATTTATTGCCACTAATTTTTCAGTAATCCTGGCATCGCCGGGTTCGATTCTTTGAATTTCCTTAAAAATTTCTTCAATATCGTTTCCCTTTTCACTTAATTCATCCCATTTTTCGTGAAGAAGGCTTAAATATTCTTGTTTAACCTTGTGTCGATTGATTTCATACGATTTTTTATAGAAGTCGATTGCATAGTCCAGGTATTTTGTATCGGCGTCTTTAAGGTTCTTATAACATTTTGCCATATAGAATAATGCTTCAAAATGGTAGGGAGATTTCTTTAAAATCTCGTCATAATGTTGAATAGCTTGTTTATAGTCTTTCTTTTTAAAGAAATACCGCGCATTGTTAAGATGAAAGCCGATATCCTCATCGACTTTATCAAGAAGTTTTGCAATCTCTGATCCTGAAACTTCTCCGGCAATCCATTTCCTGATAAATTCAACATAAAAATCATATTGGCCATGATGATCGTTTACAAATTTGAAGTTCTGCAGTTTTTCAATGGTAGGTTTGAGCTCTTCGACGGCAGGGGTAATCTCCAGTGAAGCCGCTTTTTCACGGATTGTATCCATGGTTGCCGGCTGGTTTTCCTCTTTGAGCGCCGCCATAATGTATAAAATAAGTTTGTCGGTGGGAGACAAACTGTCCCAAATCCAATAAATTCCGCTGCTGTAGCTCTTAATGGAAGCGATGAGCCGGTCCCGGACAATATCGCGTGTGACAAAGTCGGCATGGTTCTTCTCGGCGGCGTCGAAAGAGACACTGGCCAGGCACTGGGCAAAATAGGGATGCCCGAAAGTTAATGAATAAATTTCATCCACCGCCTCAGCATCAAACGGTATCGAATTGTCGGACGCTTTAAGAAGTTCCCGGGTTTCCTCTTTTGAAAAGTAGGATAACTCCTCTTGAGGCCCAAATTTCATTATTTGCCCGAACCTTTTGGGTTCCAGGTCTTTGTAATTACGGCCTATGGCAAAAATAAACTTTATTGGGTATTTTTTTGCCTGGATATCTTCGATCAAATTTGCCGTAAAGCGGATGAATTGTTTAGAAGCAAAGGTGGCAATTGAGGGATCATCTTCGACATCTTCGACGGCGTCGAGAACATCGAATTCATCGAAAAGCAGCAGTAACTGCTTCCTGTCCGGCAGCCGACCGGTTACAAGGGGAATAAAATCATTTTGAAAATGAAATGAGGCGTTATCTTGAGTGAAATTCTCAATGTTCAATTCTATCTTTAAGCCCAGGTCGCTGATGATCCTGCCGGCAATCTCGAATAACAACCGGTGTAATTCGATGCTTGCTTTGTCCTGGAGGTTAAAGTATACGGGGAAAGCGCGTTCGCGCAAGCCGGGGTCGTCTTGAAGTTTTCTTAGTAATGAGGTTTTGCCGATCCGCCGCTGCCCGAATAAAAGTAAATTAAATTGGGTTTTCTTCTCAAGAAACGAGAGAATATTGTGAATAATGGATTGCCTTCCTAAAAACCCGGCGCCTCTCGCGGGAGAGCCTGTATTGAATGGGTTTTTACTTAGCATATTCCTTTGTTCACAATTAAATGTGTGTCTTTAAATATGTTTCGATGGCCTTAAACACAACGTCCAGCGATTTGTCGCCTACGTTCTTAAGTATTTTTCCTGAAAGGTCTTTTAGTTTTTCCAGGGTTCTTCCAGGCATTTTGGTTCCCCCCCAACCTTTTATAGTTTCTAAAAACATCTTACCATAGTCTTCTTTGATTTTTTTCAAATTGTATGCCGAAAACGGGACATTGGATTTTTGCTCATAAGTGATTGAAAAAAATTTTTGAACAAAATAGGGATAGCCTTGCGTCATTTTAAAACACAGATCGATATCTTCCGATGAAAGCTTGAGAGAGTTATTTTTTAAATAATTACGAGACAGTTCTTCAACCTGTTCCCTGGTAAACCACCTTAATTCGATATTTTCTACCACCAGGCCGGAACCTCTTCTATCGATGTCATTCTTTTTTACCAGATCCTCGATCGTATGATTGGCGGCAAAAATACAGCCAAATATTTTAGGCTCGTCTTTTATTTCGGAAACCCCCTGGATCAATTTATTAAACTCTGCCAAAAACGAGGTCGCCAATTTCGGCTCATCAGCAGTCAAATGTTCGATAAAGGCGTCGAATTCATCCAACAAAAAGACGATATAATATTTTTGTTCAAAGTGAAGGTGTTTCAACGCATCGATAAAACTGCCGTAGGAATCATCCGTAGGGTCGATTTTAAAATCGAAGAAATTCTTCAGGCCTTGTCTCAAATGCCGGTAGAAATCGTCACGGGTCCTGGTATCTTGCACATTTAGATAAATAAATGCCACATTAAAATGTTCTTCCGTGGGATACAATTCGATTTTTCCGCTGTAATGCTCGTATTTGGCTTGAATATATCTCAGTAGAGAGGTTTTCCCAACCTGCCTTTCCCCGGTTACCCAGACATTGCCCTGTGATTTCCCGGTAATGGTTTCATGCAGTAACTTGTCGATGACTTCATCGCGGTTAAAAAAATCCGCGCCGCGAACCGGCGCATTATAGATAAACGGGTTTTCATTTCTTTTCAGTTCTACGACCGATGCAGTGTTGCTCATATACGATTACCTCCAATATATCTCACTTGCAGTGATTATACCGCTTTAATAAAATATTTTCAAGGTTAAGACATCCCCTACCATTATATAAATCTGCCTTCG
>JAUPLE010000778.1 GCA_030837085.1 Acidobacteriota bacterium
AAGAAGCCCAATGCATGCAATTCAGGGGATACTTAATCGTAGGCGATCAATTGAATGACTTACCCGCCGGATCGACACTGGACACCCAGAGGGGTATTTTTTATTGGCAACCGGGACCTGGATTTTTTGGGGAATATCAATTGCTATTCATGATTGAATCGCAAGATGGTTATATGGCCTACAAGGGTATAAAAATAAAGATTACACCTAAATTATAGGCATCAATGGTTAAGGAAGTAAGGTTTAAAAGCGGGGTCCAGGGCGTCAAGGCCCTTTGGCCCCGCTTTCTTTCCCATAAAGAACCCTTGCTGTTGCAAACTGTGATTTTACACTTTACACAAAATCTTATTGATGATAAAATGCCAAAGGGTAAAACATATGCTACATACTCAACTAAACAAGATGAAAATGAAAAAATATAAAATTCTCTTTGTATGCCTGAACATCGGTCTGATCATACTTTTAAACCAAACCCTGGCTGCTCGCGCCCACTACTCCATTTATCTCAACGGCCCAAGTATTTCAAAGCATTTCGATCCGTATCGTCGTCACTACAACTATTTTCACCCGGGCATAGGTGGAGAACTCTACTTTTATTCCGGGCGATTGCTGTGGGGTTTTCACGGACATTTCATGATGAAAGACAGCCTCAATAACAGCGCTTACTGGACTGGAGCTGTCGTTGGCTGGAGCCTGGGAAATAAAAATAAATGGTGGCTTGAACCGTTCATTATCATCGGCGGGATCAAGAAAAATGAATACAATGCCGGGAAATTTGGCCCTTTTGCCTTGCCTGTTTTATCCCTGGGGTATAAACGGATCGGTATCAATCTCTGCTATATCCCAAAACTCCCCAGGGTAACCTACCCGATTTTATTGGTCCAAATCAAACTCAGACTGTTATGAAAATAAAATTATTAGCCACGGACAGACACGGACTAAACACGGACTTTTGCCCACGAATTACTCGAATTATCACGAATTTTCGTAGGGGCGAACCACCGTGTTCGCCCGTTTTTTGTTTCTGACAGGCAATTAAAGGCCATTTAAATATCGTTTAAATCGCTTAAAAACCCTAAAACGTTTCCTATAATATAATTTTCAAATTCTCAAACCTGGTGAGCCGGTTTCAAGTGAATTTCAAGATAATTTCTACTTTTTCAAGTTGCGAAATTCATGATTAAGGGTTGTCGATAGCGTGAATGCGTATAAAAATACCAGGTGAAATGAGCGGCTGTAAATAAAAACAATAAAAGCAGTGGTGATTTGATTATAAGTGTAATATAGATTGAACAAAAATAAAAAGTCGGCTAAATAAAATAGTCGCAAAAATGAGCGGGGAATTTCAAGTTACTATTGTAGATGTTTTATTATTCAAGTTCTCTGGCTTGAAGTAGGCAATAATTGCATTAATCGCCATGACGAACTACTATTGAAAAATATTTCCCTTTGTTGTATTATTCCTTTTATGAATGGCTTGAAAATGTTGGCGAAATATACAAGTTGAAAAAGGAATAATATGGCAGGACGATTGGTTGATAACTTTTGTAGGGCAAAGCAACTTATAACTGCCATCTTGATCATTTTATTATTTGGGCCGCACTTATCCGGGTTAGATCCAGCCAAATCCGTGGACCAATACCTTGTCGACCAATGGGGAATACCCGAAGGAATTCCCTCCGATACCATCCATTCCATCACCCAGACACAGGACGGGTACTTGTGGATTGCGACGCCGAAAGGACTATTGCGATTCGACGGCATAAAATTCTCAACCATTCGTTTCGTTGAAGCAGCAACGGCGGCAGCGGCGGCGGCGGACGATTCCCTGGCGAATACTATCCCGGACACCCTGTTCGTGGATAGGGAAGGGACCCTATGGATTGGGGGCTCCGGGGTTTTAACTTCATATCAATACACAACCGGTCGTTTTAAAACGTACACCGCCGCCGACGGGCTTACCGTGGACCGGATTCGCCATATAAAAGACGATATGAAGGGAAATCTCTGGATCAGTTTTTTTGCCAGTTATGTGAACCGGTTCGCCAATGGGGAATTTACAGTATTTAATGGCTCCCACGGATTGGGAAGCAATAAAATCAATGCCATTGTCGAAGATCGAAACGGTAACTTACTCTTTGGCGCCCGTGAGAACGGGATGTTTATATATAAAAATGAAAAGTTTCTCCAATATCCCGTCCCGGACCTGGACAACGTCCAGATCATATGCATGCATGAGGACCGGGATGGGGATTTGTGGATTGGCACCAATAATGGCCTGTTCCGGGTAAGCGAAAAGGGCGCCCGGAAGTATACCACAAAAGACGGCTTATCCGATGGCTTTATTTCGCGCATGATGGAAGACAGCGACCGGAATACCTGGGTGGGCACGTTAAAAGGGTTAAATCGATTGAAGAAAAACCAGGATGGCGCTGTTTCTTTTGAATCGTTATTCACCTCCCATATTATAACCTGGCTTTTCGAAGATAGAGAAAAAAATGTGTGGATCGGGACTTACAATTCCGGGATCAAACGGTTGAAAGACGGTAAATTCATTTCGTATACCCCTCTTGAAGCCTACCAGGAAGAAATCCTGCAGTCTGTATTCGAAGATAGCCGGGGCGATACCTGGATCGGCGCCCTCAGCGGGAAATTATTCCGCTGCCGGGGCAGCGATTTTATCGAAGCGCTGGCCCCAACAGAGTTCTCCGGTACAGCCATATCCGCCATTGCCGAGGACAACGAAGGAAACCTGTGGCTGGGAACAAACGGGAATGGCGTTTTTCAAATGAAGAAAAACAAGACCTTCAGCCGGTTCAGTACCCGGGACGGCCTGGCCGACAACCTGGTGACATCCATATCCAGGGACAGTAAAGGCAATTTATGGTGCAGCACTTTTGACGGGGTAAGCGTGATTCGCGTCGGCAATGACAAACCTGCGCCTGTTATCGAATCCTTTAATTCAAGGAACGGCTTATCCGGCAAAGTAGCAAATAATGTCTATGAAGACAAAGCCCATAACATATGGATAGCCGCGGACAAAGGCATTACTGTCCTTAAAGAAGGCAAAATAGACACGAAAGATATCACCTATTACTTGCAAGGTATTTCCGTCACCTGCATCTATGAAGACCTATCGACGACCCAGGCCGGGAGCGGCGAAAGTGTCTATTGGGCCTCCACCCATGGATCAGGATTCTGGCGGATAAAAAGAGCGAAAGCGCCCAATGAAGACGCCCTCTACTCGTTTACCACCGCACACGGTCTGACCACCAATTTCATCTACCAATTTTTTGAAGACGCCCAGGAAAATTTCTGGATAATGAGCGACAGCGGCATCCTGCGCGTCGGCAAAAATGAGTTGAACCGGTTAGCCGACGGCGGCGCCGGTGGCGCAGGTGGTACAGGCGTTACAGGCGGTACAGAAGATATTGATTGCACCTCTTTCGGGATATCCGACGGCATGAAAAGCCATGAATTCAATAATGAATTCTCCAGGAGTTCCGCCCTTAAGACCAGGAACGGCGAATTCCGGTTCATTACCAAAAAAGGAATCTCTATCGTGAACCCGGCCAGGATTCAAATCGATAAACTCCCTCCCCCGGTGGTGATCGAAACAGTTCTTTTTAACCGGAAGCCTATTCCTCTTCACCTTGACAATCAAACAGGATCCAATTCCTACAAAGGTATAACCGATTTCCAGTTCTGTTTTACCGCCCCCACTTTCCTTTATCCTGAAAAGATTAAATTCAAATACCGGTTGGAAGGATTTGACCGGGATTGGATTTTCCTGGCCCCGGGCAAAGAACGGGCGGCCCTGTATGATAACTTGAAACCCGGGACCTATACCTTCAAAGTGATTGCCGCGAACTCCGAAGGAGTGTGGAATAAAAACGGGGACGCCCTAACCTTTACCCTAAAACCTTTTTATTATGAGACCCTTATTTTTAAAATAGGTATGTTTCTTTTGTTGATGCTCCTGGCTGCCGCTATTTATTATATCATTAAGAAACGGCCCTTTGAAAAAATTGAAAAATATAAAGGTTCACCCCTGGATCCCCGCGTGGCTGATGAGTGTATTAAAAAGCTCACGCACCTGGTGGAAATTAAAAAGGTATATTGCGCTCCCGATATCTCCCTGCAAACCTTAGCTGAAAAATTAGGCGTCTCCCCGCACGTGCTTTCCCAGGTTCTCAATGAGAAATTGAATAGAACCTTTTCCGATTTCATCAACTTTCACCGCATCGAAGAGGCCAAACGAATCTTGCGGGAAACCGGGGAAGAACAGAAAATTGCTAATGTGGCATTGGACGTAGGCTTTAATACATTGGCCGTTTTTTATACGGCCTTTAAGAAATTCACGGATATGACGCCCGCTCAATACAAAAAAAGTACCGGGGCCAACAAATAAATACGAATGCCGGTTACACGGTTACACGGTTACCCGGCATCCGGTTCTTGGAACTTTAGTTTACACTCCTCGGAACAAAAGTAATGGGTAGCGCCATGTAACTCGCAAATAACCGCCTGGTTCTCCGGGATATAGGTGCCGCAAACAGGGTCTTTTTTCATTTCCGCGATGATTTTAGGCGGTGCGTTTGGAGTGGCGGTGGCCTCATCCTGCTGCTTCTTTTTGGATGCAAATGGCCACCCCGCGACTCCCTTCCACAACCATTTGAATAGGAAAAATCCCAGGGCCACCAACAGGAGAAATCGTAAAAAACGTACGAACATAGTCGTCTGCCGCTTACCCAATATTCTTCATGGAACCCAGGATTTCCAGGGAGATCACGTGTTTTTGAATTTCATTAGTGCCTTCATAGATCTGGAACAACTTGGCGTCCCGCATCATCTTTTCCACCGGGTACTCTTTCATATAACCGTAGCCGCCCATCAACTGCACGGCCTCGGTAGTAACTTTCATGGCCACATCCGTGGCCACTACTTTCGCCATGGCGGATTCTTTAGAGGCTTTCATATTATTATCCAGCATCCAGGCGGAACGGTAAACCAGCAGGCGTGCGCCTTCGATTTCAGTGATCATTTCAGCCAGTTTAAAGGCATTGTATTGGAAAGAGGCAATGGGTTTACCGAATTGCACCCTGTTCTGGGCGTATTTGAGCGCTTCTTCGTAAGCGGCCCTGGCCAAACCGACGGCGCCGGCGCCCACGGCAGGCCTGGCGAAATCCAGGGTTTTCATGGCAATAATAAACCCGAACCCCTCGCGCTTCAGAAGGTTTGTGGCCGGGATTTTTACCTCGTCGAGGTAAATTTCCGCCGTGTTGGAAGCGCGGTGTCCCATTTTATTTTCATGTTTGCCTACGCTGACGCCGGGGGTATCCATGGGAACGATGAAAGCGGATAAACCCCGGGCTCCCCGCGACGGGTCCGTGGAGGCAAAAATGACGCCCAATTTAGCTATACCGGCATTGGTAATAAAAGTCTTAGAACCGTTGATAATATAATGGTCGCCGTTCTTTACAGCGGTGGTCCTGATCATGGAATTATCCGATCCGGCTTCCCTTTCGGTAAGTCCGAAACAGGCGAAACTCATTTCCCGTGTTAAGGGGGTCAGGAATTCTTTTTTTTGCTCTTCGGTCCCGAACAATACAATGGGAGTCGTGGCCAGTGTATTGGCCATCATGGAGGTATACATACCGGAGCAGCCCCAGCCCAGTTCTTCGCAAACCACCACATTGTCCATGGTGGAGAATCCTGTACCGCCGAACTCCACGGGAATCCCGGAAGTTAAAAACCCAACTTCAAAAGCTTTCTTCATGACTTCCACGGGAAATTCGTTCTTTTCATCGTATTCGCCAGCCACCGGTCTCATTTCCTTTGCTGCGAATTGATGCGTTAAGTCTTTCAATTCTAATTGTTGTTCATTTAGAGAAAAATCCATTCACGGTCTCCTTTATTTTATCAATTTAATCTCATTTAAGATTTCCTGGGCGCTTTGATACCTGTCTTCCCGTCTCTTTTGCATGCATTTTTCTATGATTTCCACCAGTTTGTCCGGGGTATCGGGCCGGACGCTTTTGATTGAGGGAACGGCTTCGAACAAATGTTGGTAAAAAACATTTTCGCCTTTGAAAGGTACTTTTCCCGTAATCAGGTGAAACAGGGTCGCCCCCGATGAATAAATATCGGTGCGATGGTCTATTTTGGCCCCCTGGATTTGTTCCGGGGACATGTAATAGGGCGTACCGGTAATCACGCCGGTTTCCCCCTTTTTACTCTCGCCCCGGATAACCGCCAGGCCGAAGTCCATTATCTTAATTTCTTTTTGGCGGGTGATCATAATGTTATGGGGTTTGATGTCCCGGTGGATAATACCTTTTTTATGGGAATAATCAAGGGCTTTAAGCAATTTAATGGCAATGAAAAGTATCTGGGGGATGGAGAAGATTTTTTTCTTACGCAGGATTTCCATAAAATTCTCGCCTTCGACGAATTCCATGGAAATAAAATAGTCCTCATCGATCTGGCCCACATCGTACACGGTCACGATGTTGGCATGACTGAGGGAAGCGGTGGAACGGGCTTCGGAGTAGAAGCGTTCCAGGGTTCGTTTATCTTTAATCAGGCTTTTATTCAGGACTTTTAAAGCGACAACCCTCTTTAATACGGTATCTTCCGCGCGGTATACCACACCCATGCCGCCTTCGCCGGCTTTTTCTAGGATTTTATAGCGCTTGGCCGAATTTTCCTTGATCAACTCCATTTCTTTGTATTTCTTAATCAATGCCTCAACTTCTTTCAATTTCTGGTGGACATCCCTGAAGGAGTAATCTTCGGATAAAATGCCCTGGAAAATTTCATAAGCCCGTTTAAATTCGCCGGCGTTTTCATGGGCCTGGCCAAGCATATAGTACCATTCGATGTTGTTTTTATTAATAGGGGTGTCTTTTAATAATTTTCCAATTTTTTCGATGACCAGTTGAGGTTTCCTGGTTCTTAAAAATATGCCGGCCATCTGGGTAATGGCCTTTTCATAATCCGGGGAGTTTTCTTTTACTTCCTGGAAATTGGCCAGTGCGCGTTTATCATCGTCCACTTTTAAAAAGCAGTTACCGGCGTTGAAGAAATCGCCGGCTTTTTCATACAGTTCACCGGACTTCTGGTATTTTTTGTATTTATAGGAAATGTCCGCGGCCATTTTCCATTCCCTGCCCAGTTCGAACATTTTGGCGGCTTCTTCTTCTTTGCCGGCTTTTTGGTAGTTATCGGCGGAGGCCAGGTAGTTTTGGTTCATAAAATAGCAGTAAGCAGCTTTTTCGTATTCTTTTTCCCACTCGAAGAATTCCGCGGCGCGGATGTAATCTTCGCCTTTTTTAAACCATTCGGCCGCCTCGCCCATTTTACCCTGGGCCAACGCTGCCTCGCCCCTTAACTGACAGGACATTTTGTTTTGCCCCAATTTTTCATAGACCTGGGCTGCCAGTGTAGGCTGCTGCGCCTTTTCAAAAAGTTTCGCGGCGTCTTCCAATTTGTCCAGTTTTATAGCCAATCGGGCGGCTTTATCGAATTTATTATATTTCAACAGCAATTCATAGGCTTTATCGATCTCACCGATCTTGATATACAGTTCTACGGATTTGAAGAGGTCATTATCGATCTGGGCCTGGTTGCTCTGGAACCCGCTGGAAGTTTCTGCGTGGGAGGTGAACCATTTTTCAAAATTGACAGCGGCTTTTTTCAAATTACCTGATTTTTCGTAGATATAAGCGGCTTTTTTGTAGAAACCTTTCTTTTCATAGATTTGGGCGGCTTTATCATACCTCTCGTGGCCGTAATAGAGCTCGGCCGCTTCCTGGAAACGGTTACTGTCTTCGAGAAGAGTGCCGGCCATTTCAATATTATTGCGCTTTAAATAGATTTTGATCAATTTATCGAAGTTCCCGCTTTTTTTGTATATTTCAATGGCCTGGGTTTCTTTGTTCAGCTTTTCGTACAATTCTCCCATTTCATTGTACTGTTCGCCTGCTTCATAGGCGTTGAGCGCCAGTCGATAATCCCCCACCTCCTCGAATATTCTGCCCGCATTATAAAAATTTCCCTGTTTTATCGCCTGCCTTCCTCTGCGGAGATAATAAGACCTTTTGAATAAGATAGAATACAATGCTTCGAACAGGCCTTTCTCTTCCAGGTTAATGACTTTGGCGACCTTCAATATCTCCAGGATGAATTTTAGGATGATGATAGCGATGAGTATGATGATCGCAATTTTAGCGGCAGGATTCTCATCTAAAAATCTCAGTACGTCTTTCATCGTTTTTCTTGTCAGGGTAGAGTATAGCAGACCTGTTTAAAAAAATCAATTTTTGCGGTGATTTTTTGTTGGGATTTTTTATTTGGAGTGTCATTTCTCCGCTTGATTTTTCTATTTCATTATGTTAAAAGGTTGCCAGGAGGATCAGTCATGAATTTTTCCAATAAATATGTACTTGTAACCGGCGGCTCGCGGGGAATAGGCCGCGCCGTGGCAAAAGCCTTTGCAAATTACGGTGCGTGCGTTGCTATTTCCTATAAAACCAACCAGGCAGCCGCTGAAGAAACCATCCAATCCCTTTCCGGCGGCCCCCACTTCGCCTTCCGGGCCGATGTGGCAAAGCCCGATGAAGTCCAACATCTCATCGATAGTGTTTCTCAAAAATTCGGACGACTCGATATCGTGGTTAATAATGCCGGCGTCCACGAATTCCATCCCATTGAAGAAGTCAGCTACAACCAATGGCAGGGAGCCTGGCAGCAGACGCTGGCGGTCAACCTTTTCGGTCCCGCCAATGTGTGTTATTGCGCTGCCCAACTCATGATCAAAAGTGGAGGCGGTCGCATCGTCAACATCTCATCCCGCGGCGCTTTTCGCGGCGAACCCGAGATGCCGGCTTACGGCGCCAGCAAGGCCGGACTAAACGCCATGAGCCAATCCCTGGCCCAAAAATTGGCAAAATTCAATATTTTCGTCGGCGTCGTGGCCCCGGGTTTCGTGGAAACCGACATGGCCGCCGAATTACTCGCCGGCCCCAAAGGTGACGGCATTCGAAACCAAAGCCCACTGGGGCGGGTAGCCCGGCCCGAAGAAGTCGCCCAGGCGGTTTTGTTCCTGGCCGCCGAAGGCTCGGAATTTATGACCGGCGCCATTATCGATGTCAACGGCGCTTCATACTTGCGGTCTTAAAAAAAAGCCCACGAATTACACGAATTTACACGAAAAAAAGGAGAATCAAATGAATTTAGATGAACGACTCATCGAAAGGCTTAATAAAGCTCTTAGATTGGAAACCCCTATCATTGCCATCTATGATACGGACCCGTCGGCAGGATTCGAACCCCTGGTAACTGCCAAAGGTAGGGCTTGCTGCTTTGCTTATTACCAACGGTGGTTGAAAGGCGAAACGCTTGTTATCGAGCGTAACGGTGGCAGTTTCCAGGACCCGAAGAACGGCTGTCCGGGGATGCATAATGCTTTTGGTTTTGGTAAAGGTTACCCGCCGTGGATGGCGCACTTTTTGACCGACGGCAAAGGCGCACCAATGGGCGAAGGTCTCAAAGCAACTCCCCAACTGGCCCAGGAATTTCTCGATCGCGCCAAAGCGCCGACTCCCTCCGGCGACCATATCTTAATCGGCACGCTCCGGTTGGAACATTGGGACAAAGTGCGTACCATTTCCTTTTTCGTCGATCCTGATCGCCTG
>JAUPLE010000779.1 GCA_030837085.1 Acidobacteriota bacterium
ACGATCTTGCGCCGGTTATCCTGCTTAATCATGGCAATCCTTTGCTTTCGCTCCACCGGGAGTATATTGGTAGAAAGGTAAACCAGGTTCTCCCCGGGGAACGCCTCTTCCACCCGGTGAAAGAAATCTTTACTGCTCTTGATGGTATTGAATACAAAAAGAAAACTTTTATCGGCTTTTTGGCTTATCTCCTCCCTGACCAAGGCAAACAACTCCTCTACGGTAATGTTATTTAAATCATTCACCAGGCTCAACCGGTACCGGGAAAAGGATTGAAAATACCGGGTTTTATTGTCCCGGTCGATCAGGTCCATGATCTCTCCTTCCTCGGCGGAGAAAATCATGGGCATGGTGGCGGTCAAGAAAATGATCCGGCAATTGAGCACACGGGTCATCTCTTTTAATACCCTGTTGATGAGTTTCCAGTATTCATAAGGGAATGATTGTATTTCATCCAGGACAATTATGCTGTCGGCCAGGTGGTGAAACTTCCGCAGCATCTGGTTCTCATTGGAAATAAGCGTATTAAAAAACTGCCAGAAGGTCGTAAGAATAAACGGCTTTTCCCAGTTTTCAATAATGAACTGCCCCTTATCGCCGCTAAAGATTTCTTCATCGACGGCTATCCTGGCTTCACTTAAATGATGATGCACCAGCAAGTATTTCTCATGGTCCAGTCCATTGACGGCAAATATTTCCTTCATGATCTCAGCCGCCTGATCGATGATAGACGTAAAGGGAAACGCATAGATAATCCGTTTTAAAGTAGGGTCCAGTTCCAATAATTTCAAGGCGGTGTTAATGACAGTCAGCGTCTTCCCACTCCCGGTAGGAACATTAATGGCAAAAATCGACAGGGGCTCTTTTTTATCTCTTAATAGGCTGCCCGCGCCGCGGGCCTGCACCCCGTAAAAACTTTTGATTATTTCTTCTGCGCATAACCGGTAGATTTCTTCCCTGATGCCATCGATGGGCGAAGAGTTGGGGTTTTTGAATTTCTCCTTTTTATAATTATCCACTAACAACGATAACCCCGCGGTCCCGGCTTCGCCTTTCATCTCCCGGTCAAAAATAGCATCGCTTTTATCGGCATAGGTGAGAATGGAGAAGAAAAGATTGAGTAGAAAATAATATTCCAGGCGCCCTTCTATTAAATCACCCTTTACATCCAGGTATTCGAAATATTTGTGGATTTCAGCAAATGGGGCCGGGAATTTCTCGGCGATGCATTCTAATTGCAATTTTTCCCACTGTTTTTCCAGTACCTCTTTGAAATCTTTTTTAGTGATGACAACCATATTGCGCAAATCGTCAAAATTACCGTGGTGTTTGTATACAGAAAGGAAAACAATAACCGGCAATATCTCGCGGCTTTGCCCGGTTAAATCGAGATAAGCGCGATAAGCGCCATAAAGGGCGGAAATGAGGGCATGGCTCTTTAAATCCCTCTTTTCCCTGTATTCCTTGCCGGTAATTGCGCATTGTAGGTACTCCTGGAAATAGACCGTACTTTTACCAATGTCGTGGTAATATAACATATGCGTTAAAGCCAATTCCAGGTCTTCGAGAGGAAAAGGAAAATTTAAACCGCTTTTCTCCCTGTATACCTGGAGTCCGATTTCCCGGACATTTTCCAGGTGGGTTTTCAACTCTTTGCCGGGATGGGAATAACAATGATTAATCATGGTAATAATAAAAGCTTTGGGAAGTCCAGGAACCTTTTCTCGAAAAGGTTCCTGGTCGTCGAAGACAAATGTGGCTAAAAGAACATAATGTTCTCATTTAACGGGTTGATCCTGTAATAGGCAGGCAGTTTGACTTTGATTGTTTTGCCGTTGGCTTCGACAAGAAAGTCCCCGGTTTTCACCAGTTCGCGATTGGGGGTCATTTCCAGGGGCAAGTGGGTACTGATTAAATAGTTATCTGTTTCCAGCGCCAGGTTATCAGGGGACATGAGATTATGCAAGGGAAGAATGGAGTTGAGTTCCACGAAATCCCGGTTATTTTCGACCATTTCAGCGGTATAACGTCCGATGTATTCGAAATTTGCCAGGCACTCTGAAATGCCCAGGCATACGGTATAAGTTGTGTGGTGATTTTGCAGGTTGGTGCATACGGTATCAAATAGAGCACGATCGCGGTGGTGGAAATAGAGCCGGAAGCCCGGGTCTTTTAGAAATTCGATGCGGGTTGGGGAATGGGGCGCGGATTTTCGGGAATTCATCCGGGCGAACATAGCCGAAGCGCCCACATTCTTGGTGTTAATAAGGTTCTGGGCAATATGAGTTTTCTTTACCGGTCGTTTTACTGCCAGGGCAATTTTGCACTCTTCTCCTTGAAAATGAGACAGGTAATCATTTTTATCCAGCCCTGCCACTGCGCCGATTAACCCAAAAATTGCAGTCCGCGAAGGGACCGGGAGGGTTAATGGCGATGTGGTGGTGTAAGGGACTTTAAAATGTCCGAAGTCGGCCAAAAGATCAAAAACGATAACGTCCAGCACGTTCATGGTTCGATCCTTTCCGCTTACAGCAGCGCTAATGATTTAAATGTACCGGGCAACTTCCCTGAAAGCTTGAGATTTTCGTCTACAATATATTCGATGGATTCGATTTTGGCCGCGTATTTCTCCAGCGTTGCCAGGAGTTCGGTAATGTCGAGAACAAAATCCTTTAAGCCTCTTATTTTCAGTGGATTGTCACAGCCGGCTATTTTGATTTTTTTATCCAGGTCGCCGATAAAGAACCCTTTTTCCTTATACGTGACCTTTACTAAAAGTCGGGGCATCTGGCCGAACTTAGAGCGGCTGATAAGGTTCTGGGTGCCTTTCCATAAAGCAGATACAAGTTCCTTCACATCTTCATCGGTTAAACCGGTGTGAACGGCGGCGGTTTCATTGACAATGCCGTGAAAAGCAATGAAAGAGTAAGGTAACACATACTCTTCACGGAACGTCTTCTGCTGGGACCCGGGTTGAGAGGCAAAGGCCCCGGTGCCCTTAATATGTTTCAATTCCACCGCATGCAGCGACCGGCCTATTTTAAACTGCACCGGCCCGGTGTAAGTGATGGAAGATTTGTCTTTGGGAGTGAATTCGATGGGCAAAGTAGCGCCAAAGAGCCGCAGGTCGATACATTGTTCCTTAATATTCCGGTCAACGATTTCCAACATTTCGGCCAATCCTTTAAGCTCTTTCTTGGCAGTCTTGTTGCCATTCTTAAGAATAAAATCCTCGGCCCTCATTTTGGCATCTTGCAGACCGCTTGCTTCCGTGATCTCCCGGATTAAAATATCTTTGCCGGATGCGCCGTTAAAGCCGCGATAATCGCAAAGATAGTCTCTGACGGTACGTTTTAAGCGGACGTCGGTAACAATATTAATACCGGTTTCCTCATCGATCCTGGGTTTGTTCTCATCCATGGGATCGCCGTTAGGATTGGCGTCTGTAACATCATAACAAAACAACAACTCGCTTCTTTTGTCTACTACGTTACTCATTGGTACTCTCCTTTTCCTCTTCTTTTTGATTTTTAGGCAAAACCTTATTGGCCAGGCTCATGCCTAAGGTAAAATAAAAACTCAGCTCATCTACTGAAAAAGCAGAGAAATTCTCATTCAGCA
>JAUPLE010000780.1 GCA_030837085.1 Acidobacteriota bacterium
CCGGTTTATTTTTCGCGATGTAAAATGGGCGGGCTTGGCCTTTGGCTTAGGCACAGGAGAAGCCAATAAACTATCGTATTACCTGGGAACCGGCCTTATGTTTGGTGCGCAAAGGCGGTTTCTCATTAATTTCGGCGCAGCAATGATAAAGGTTGACTCACTGCTGCCAAAGTATAAGGATAAAATCGACCAGGAGATAACACGCCCTACAGACAATAACGGGAGTCTTGTCGAGTCAATTTATAAACCACGCTTCTTCTTGAGTCTCACTTATAACTTATAAAGAATACGGAGATAAAACATTTTTATATTAAGGGGATGGAGAGGGGAGGAGGAGGGTTTTTCCTTCTCCCCCGCCTTCATGCCGGTGCGCAGCCCGCCATCATATTTGCACGCGGATAAAAAAGAGGATACGATACAGGCCTATTTTTATTACAATGCCCATTTCGTTAGGGGCAGGCCCCCGTGTCTGCCCGTTTATTGTTCATTGTTTTTTAACCAGGGCCGCATCGGCCCTCCCGCTAAGCCGGAGAACACTAGCCACGTACAGACACTGACAAACACAGACAAAAAACCTGGCTCTTTGAAGAAATAATGGTTAATGGTCAATTGTTAATTATTAATTGTTAACGATGAAGAAGAGCCACGGACGAACACGGAGGAACACTGACGATTAGCCGCTAAGAACGCCAAGACACGCGAAGTAGGGGCAGACCACTGTGTCTGCCCGTCTATTGGCCAGGACCAAAGGTCCTCCCTTTGATCTTTCTTAAAAATGCCCCCCCCTTTTCCCCCTCTTGACAAATCCTGGCCTATACAATATGATTAAACCATGAACGAAAAACCGGTCGATAAAAAACATAATGCGTATCAAAAACCGAAACGCAGATTTGAGAAATCGGGATCAGTCAATCCCGAAACGTCTTATTATGTTCCCCTGGAAAATGTCGTCAACGCCGATAAGCAAGATATTAAAACCATGATCGATATGGGGCGTTACTTTTCTATATTTGCCCCCAGGCAGAGCGGCAAAACAACTTTCCTGGTGGAACTCTGCAGCCAATTGCACCGCGATCCCACGTATGTGGCTGTTATATTAAGCTTCCAGGACTATAATAATTTAAACAAATCCCGATTTTATTCATTGATCGAAAAATATCTCTACGAGCAATTAATAAACAGGCTAAAACAAGTGAACTGCGAAAAAGCCGAAGCGGTTCAGCAGTTTCTAAACCTCCACCAGCTCATCGACAATATTTCCTTCCGGCTGCTATTCGAGGAATTAAACAAGATACTCCAATTTAAAAAAATCGTCATTTTCATCGACGAATTTGACGGCATCCCGTTAAACGAATTAGCGGATTTTCTTACCTCCTTAAGGGAATTATACCTGAAATATAAAAAAATAAAACAGAAAGCTCTTTATTCCATCGGGTTGATCGGGATCAGGAATATTACCAAACTCATCGTAGGCGGGGTGTCGCCTTTTAATATCGCAGACCACGTTGATCTCCCGCCGTTCTCTTTAAAAAATGTACGCGATCTCTATGCCCAATACACTGAAGAAACCAACCAACCTTTTACGGAAGAGGCCGTGAAAAAAATTCATGAAGAGACCGCGGGCCAACCATGGCTGGTGAACCGCCTGGGCACAATTCTAACTATCGATATTAAGCCCGAAACTACAACCCCCATCCATGAGAACGATGTCGATAAGGCGATCCGAAACCTCATACAAGAGAGAAATGATCATTTCGACAATCTTTACGAAAAAGCTAAGCTATATAAAGAAACCTTTGTAGAGATCGTGTTCGATCATGTGGAGTACAATCCCGACGACGAGGACCAAACCTGGTTGGAGCAATATGGCCTGGTTAAAAAGAAAAACGGTCATGCGGCGGTTGCCAATAATATCTATAAGACCAGGTATATTAAAACATTTTTTAAAGAAGTGCACATATACGAAGACGATATCGGGAACTTACCGCTGCAAAAATACGAATTGCCGGGTAACCGATTGGATATTGAAAATATCCTCCGTGATTTCGAACAATACATTGCGCAGATCGGGGTACAGGCGTTTTATAAAGAAAAGAAACCCTATGAAAAGACCGGGCAATTCCTGTTGACCGCCTGGCTTTACCAATTTGCAAGAGGAGGAGAAGGAGAACTCCGCCATGAAGTGAAGTCCGGGTTTGGGGTTATGGATATTTTGTTAGTTTATAAGGGTAGGAAATATATCATCGAGACGAAAGTCAACCGTCAAAAAGATATATCCCGTACGCTAAACCAGGGTATTGAACAAGTGGCGAAGAGATATCTTGCATCGGAGTTTTGTCATGAAGGCTATCTTGTATTATTCGACATTAAAACACCGGTTGGTGAAACACATGAATCCCGGTACCACCCGGTAGGGGATAAAAAGGTGATCGGTTTCATCATCGGAATAGGGGGTTGAATCTTCATCCGTCTATTGACCAGGGCCAAAGACTTTTCCTATATTTTTCCTAATTTATATGATATAATACCCGCCCACGCCGGAAAATCGGGTGTTCACCATCATTTTTGATGGTCTCAGGAGTCCCTCTATGATTAGAAAATATTTTGCAGGTCTAATAATAATATTATTATTGATTTGCTCATGCAAAGTCAAACCCACGGAAACCCAACCCCGCGATATCCTGGATGGACCATTTACGCGATTTATTGCTTTATGTCAAAGAGCCTACTAATGAAGATTTTGCCCCGAAAAATATTCGCTGTGTTTATAATCCCGGCCTTAATCTGGACATCTTACACTGGCTGCAAACGGAAGGCAACAATATAATATATATTTACGGCAGCATCGATCCCTGGACGGCTGGGGCCATTGAATTGACGGGACAAACCAATGCCCTTAAAATTATCCGGGAAGGGGGCGACCACCGGGTGAAAATCGCCGACCTGGATAACCCGGACTTGGTTTATTCCACCCTGGAACAATGGCTCGGCATCCCGGTAAGACCAGGCAAGAAGTCGCTTAAATTCGAAAGTGATTCGGATGAGTTGCTGCCCCCCCGTTAGTTTTTCAGTCTGAAAACACTTGCCGAATGACAGAAAATTTGATATAATATATAGGTTTCAATAACTTTCAAATTCTGGGCAAGAGGTTTTACAACGCATATGAACGACATTATTACGACCGAACTGAAAAAATCAATACAGGATACCCTGGACGCCGTCAAACAAATGATGCCGATTATCCGCCGGGAAGTCCGGGAAATTATTAACAGTAAATCAAACTCCGAAGCCCGGATCGAACGGGCCCTGGATACCCTCCTGAATTACCTCCACTGGGGCTTCGGCCAACAAGAATTTATTGAACTGAACGACTACTATTTCTCCATCGATAAGGAAAACGCTGCCCAATACCGACATATGTTCGATGAAATGATGGACGACAATATCGTAGACCCCCTGGTTATGAAAATGAAAATCCCTGAACCGATCCGCCTGGATATTGAAAATGAACCGCTGGAAAAAATCAAGGTATTTGTGAAAACTCTTTTCGAAACGGATATCCCGGGCAGTTGGCGCCACTTTTATAAACTGGACCTCAACGGCGATCTGAAACGCAAGCCCGACCCGGAAATGTCCCACAAAATTTTTATCGAGAATATCCGGGAAAATAAAATCGTACATTTTGAGATAAACAGGCTCGAACTTCCTCCCGCTAACCATTCCGAAAAAGTAAACGTAATCCGCCTCTTTATGGGGGGAGTTGAATTACCGGACAGTAAACATGTCGAACGCCTGGCCTGGCACTGCACGCCGGTTGATTCCGGCTACTTCAAAGACCATCCGAATTATAAACGAGTGGATGATATCTTTAAAAGGGTCTTTAAAACAGATATGGAAAGTTACATGTCCCTCTGATTATCAATCTTTCCTTATTACCTTTTTTCGTAATTCTTTTGGATCCAGTCCCGGTACCTGCCGCTGCGGACATGATCGATCCACTGTGTGTTTTCCAGGTACCAGCGAACGGTTTCTCGCAGCCCGTCTTCAAAGGAAACAGAAGGACGCCAACTTAATTCCTCTTTGATCTTGCCGCAATGGATGGCATAACGCCGGTCATGCCCGGGCCGGTCTTTGACATAGGTAATTAATTGCTTGTAGTCTTTTATACCTGGGTTCGCTTTTTGCATGAAATGATTCTTTTTTATGGCGTATAGGGATTCCAGGATTTCGCAGATTCGGTTCACCACAACAATATTGGTTCGTTCGCTCTCGCCGCCGATGTTATAGGTCTCGCCGCGGCGGCCGCGGCGTATAATATTATATATGGCCGAACAATGATCCTCTACGTAAAGCCAATCCCGCACATTCAACCCGTCCCCATAAACAGGCAAAGGTTTGCCTTCGATGGCATTTAATATCATCAGGGGAATCAACTTCTCAGGGAATTGGTACGGACCGTAATTATTGGAACAATTGGACAGGGTGATAGGCAAACCATACGTATGGTAATAGGCTTTGACCAGGTGGTCGGATGAGGCTTTGGCCGCGGAATAGGGGCTGCGTGGATCATATGGGGTGTTTTCGTAAAAATACCCGGTTTCCCCAAGGCTGCCATATACTTCATCCGTGGAAATGTGATGGAAAAGGACACTGTCTATTTTCTCATTGCCCCACTGTTGGCGGGCAATTTCCAGCAGGTTGAAAGTACCAATAATATTGGTTTGGATAAAATCTTTGGGACCATAAATGGATCGATCTACATGCGATTCGGCGGCAAAATGAACAACGGTATCTACCTGGTGCTTGATAAAAATGGTCTCTATGTTTTCGTAATCGCAGATATCGCCGCGATGAAATAAATACCGGCCCTGGCCTTTTTCGCCGTAGGTTTTATCGATGATTTCCAGGCTCTCCAGGGTCCCGGCGTAGGTGAGCTTGTCC
>JAUPLE010000781.1 GCA_030837085.1 Acidobacteriota bacterium
AAGTATCTCGCATGCAGGCTGGTGAAAGGAAAGAAAAAATTTGTTTCAAAATTCTAACGAATTTTGTATCACTGGAGGAGACCAACCGTTTAACCCGCGCCGGGCAGAACATCAAAGTCGATATGTATACCCTGGAAGCATTCGGCGCCGAATTTGACAAAGAATGGGCTTCCCCAACTCCCGATGAACAGGCAGAAGGTTTTAACGCATCTTATAATATACGAATACCGTCAGGCTTTATGCCAAGGAGGTCATGAATGAGTTTCAATATCCTTTACATTGAAGATAATCCCAAAGATTGGAAACGATTGCAAAACGCTATCGATGAGCACAATAGAATGTCACTGCCGGAAAAGATAACATTGAACTGGGCAAAAGATACCGTAGAATTAGAAAAAATATTAGACCATACGATCGATATTATCCTGGCGGATATGTTTCTAACGCCTTCCCCATATGATAAAGGAGATCGATTACGGGATGTAATAAATATCGTTAATCGATGGTGCGACAAGAATGAAGCCGGGCGGCCGATACCGGTAATCGCTTATACGGTTGGAGGAGAGGACGCTTTTAAAAACAAAAATGATTTATATGATATCTGGGACAAAAACACAACTTCCGTGGAATACGTCACCTGGCGTCTTTCCAACTTATCAAAGGAATTAACTCGAATCCGACCCGATGCGCTCATCCAGATAAAAATCCGAACTGAAATCGATAAAGCCAATGCCGTCAGTTGGCACGGCGATGTTCTTGACATGATCAAACGGTACGACAAAGGCTGGACGGAAGCGGATCAAATCGAGCGGACGGGGAAAGCCATTGAAAACATTGCCCAACGATTAAATGTCTGGGCGTCAATCCGCCCCATGTGGAATGTGGTTAAAAACGGGGAATTTTTATGGAGAGCGGTTTCACCATATGCAAGAGGTCATGCCCGTCATGCCATCAATGTGTTCTGGTTTGGGTATTATTTGCTTCACCAGGAACCGCTGCGGATTTTTTTTATAGAGAAATGGGGAGATCTGCTTGCTGAACGATCAAAAATGAGTGCCGTAAAGAGGGAAGACGTCTTTGAATCCATACATAATGTTTGGTTCTATACCGGCCTTTTCCACGATATGGCCCTCTGCCTTGAAAAATTTACAGAAATCAGTGAATTTCATCGTGATTTATTTTCTTCTTTTAAGGAACTTGAATTAAATATTCAAAATATACCGGATATATCAACAGATGGGATTGAAGACCGTGCCAGGAAATTATTAAACGAATTCAACGATCCATTGGCGACTCAATTGAAAGACGCCTGGGGAAAAAAATTAAAAGATAAGAAGGTAGACCACGGCATGCTGGCGGCTTTAAATCTCATTCAAACGATAACCGATAAAAAACAAAATGCTTTAGCCCGCGAGGCGGCGCGTGCTATTGCAATACATAGTCTTATTTGGAGATTAGGCAAAGATAAAATAGCCAATTTAACCTGGGAAACAGAACCCTTTGCCTGCCTTTTGTTATTGTGCGACCAACTTCAAACATGGGCTCGAGAGCGTGGGGATCGAAAATTAAGCGATAATGACGGTCCCGAACGGGCGGAATTGTCGGAACTGGAAATTGGTGTGAAAGACAATCATCCCTTACTAAAAATATCCATCGATTATATTGCTCCCTCCCATTTAAAGCATGCGCCGGAGATATATGAGAGAGTGAAAGATGAACTGGATTTTATACTCAGAGATAACCCCGGACGAGCTATCAACCGGATTAGTGGCTGGCCATTTTCTCTTAAGGTCAACTTTTCTTTGAGTAAAGACCCGCTGAATGCCTATATTGATATACCCATGTAAAAAATATATCGTAACCCGGTTACTGGCAATTTCTTTTCAATTCATCGAACTCGAACAAAGTTAACGTGCCGTTTCGATTGGCGGTAATTACCTGCCCATTGTTCAATGGTGATAGGGCAATATACTTCGGTATCCAGGGCAGGCTGAGCGATTTGACCAATTTTCCTGTATTTGATTCCCAAAGCTTTAATGTCCTATCTTTTGAAACAGAGATTATATATCGCCCATCGATTGAGAACACGCAGCAAGAAACGGAATCCTCATGTCCTAAAAATGTACGAATTTCTTCACCTACATTCGTGTCCCACAGTTTTAATGTTGTATCATCCGAAGCCGAAACTATCCATAGGGCATTTCGTGAAAATACACAAGATGTAACAGCATGTTCATGGCCTTTTAATGTAAATAGTTCTTCCTTGGTCTCAAAATTCCATACTTTCAGCGTTTTATCTTTGGATCCCGACACCACGCGGCGACCATCAGATGAAAATGCGCAGCAATAGATATAATCTTTATGTCCTGTCTCTGTTCTGATCTCATTGACAGACTCAACTTCCCAAAATCTTAATTTAAAGTCCAATGATGAAGATGCTATATGACGCCCATTGCGTGAAAAAGCCAAAGGAGAATTTAAATCCGCATCCTCAGTCAGAGTACGAATTTCATTCATTGTCCTTACATCCCATAGTTTTACTGTTTTATCATATGACGCAGATGCAATGTAACGCCCATCCGGTGAAAAAGCACAGCTTGAAATATAACCTTTATGGCCCTTCAGACAATCGATTTCTTTACCTGTATCGATATCCCATAATCTTAAAGCCTGATCATTTGAACCTGATATGAGGTGCTTTCCATCAGGAGAAAATGCGCAGCAGTTTACTTCATCAAGATGACCGGTTAACTCGGATATTCGTTGACCGGACTCTATATCCCAATAAATTAATGTCTTATCGGAAGAAGCAGATATGATTTGATGATTATCGGGGGAAAATGTGCAGCCATACACATCACCCCGATGGCCGATCATTGTTCTTATTTCTTTCCCAGTCCTTATGCTCCATAGTTTTAAAGTTCTATCGTTTGACGCTGAAATTGCATGTTTTCCGTCTCTGGAGAATGCGCAGCTATAAACATCTCCCATATGCCCGGGCAATGATCGTTTTTCTTTCCCGG
>JAUPLE010000079.1 GCA_030837085.1 Acidobacteriota bacterium
CCATACACGCATGGCAATATCTCCATTATCTCAAAACATCATTATTATACATTAGATAGGATCCGGCATACAACTGGAAAAAAGGATTTCGCGCTTTATTTTCGTGTCTTTAGCGTGTTCTATGGGGATACCTTTTCCCCTCAATCCCAACAGATGCGGAAACCTACACGGGGATTGAATTCGGAAGGAAGAATCGAAACGCGATTACTACTACGTAATTGGTCGTAATAGCTAGTATAACTTCCCCCCCGACATACACGTTCGTTACCGGCAGCAGGCCCTGTGGGGTTGTTCCCCGAGGAAACGGCATAATATCCCTCAGCAAACCAATCGGAACACCACTCATAAACATTTCCCGCCATATCATGGACGCCGTAAGGCGATACACCACCAGGATAGGAACCCACGGGCATGGTTCCCTTTATGCATGTAATAAAATTCGCAATATTACAAGTGGGTATGGTATTTCCCCAGGGATATTTTCTCTGGTCGGTTCCCCTGGCTGCTTTTTCCCACTGGGCTTCGGTAGGTAATTGAATGTTCTTTCCAGTCTTCCCGGATAACCACTCACAAAAGGCTTTGGCGTCATCCCAGGTAACATTGATTACCGGGTGATCCCCTCTGCCAAAACGACTATCATTCGGCTTATTTCGGCCAGTTGCTTCACAGAATGTATCGTACTGCTTGAACGTCACTTCATATTTGGATATTTTGTATGCATCCAGGTAAACCGTATGCACCGGCTGCTCATCTATCGTCCCTTCTCCATCATTAAAATTATCTCCCATCCGGAACTCTCCTTTGGGAATATCCATCCATTGTATTCCGAGAACATCCGTATCATAATGAGATTTCTTTTTGGTTAATAAAAAAATCGTAATTCCTACAGTCACGACAACACCCCCGGCAACCAAAAGCCAGGGGAACTTTTTTTTTCGCTTGACCTTTACTTGTTCGATTTTTCCACCCTCGGAAGAAACCGAAGGTTCTTCACCTTTTACTATTTCCTGGTATAGGGGAAGGTTTCTTAGTTCCACATCTTCTAAAAACATGGTTTCATAAATCTCCCTGGCTTTGTGATAATTTTCTTTCGCCAGTTGAAGATTGTTTTCTCTCTCGTAAATAGCCCCCAGGAGCAAATAGCATTTTCCTAAAATAGTTTTCATCTCCACCCATTTTCCATCGATCACATCGATGATCATTTCGATTCGTTTCCTGGCATCCGGGTACTCTCCGCTCAAGAACATATTTTTTGCTTTTTGGAATTGTTTTACAATATCATCTTCCCGCTGGGGACATAAGATGAGGTTCATTTGCAAGCAAAAGGCCGCAATAACGATGCTTGCAATCCATTTTTTAAAGTTTCTTGAACAATGTTCCATTGTTGTCCTCCCTTCACAAAACCCTGTATTGCCACTATCTTCCCATTAAAATTTCTCCATCATTTTTTTAAACTCACTATTATAATAACATAATCCCAGGTTTTTTGGTCAAAATTTATAAATTTTGACCCTTTTCTAAATTATATATCAGGCTGCAGGGCTTTTAATTTTAATTTTTAATATTCGTTGTTAGCAAGGGCTGGGGAACTTGAAACAGTGACGGTAATTTCTTTTTCACCGGGCTGGCCGCACATATCATAAGCAACGATCTTTATTTTATGTTGTCCCTGGGCGACTCCCGTGGTATTCCATTCATATTTATAAATAGGAGAGGTGCTGGTTTCTATCGGGATATCATCAATATATAATTTAAGCAACTGGATGATTCCGTCATCGTCAGTGACCGTGGCCCCAATAACTACCTTCCCGGAAATCACCTGTCCGTCGCTGATCCCGGTTATGGATACTTCAGGGGGGGTATCTTGGGTGGTATCGTGTTCTTTTGCCGCCATATCCAGCGAAGATAAACCGGTAGCCTCAATCACGAGGGCAGCCTGGCCATCCACGGTATCTGCATCTCCAGCAGCGCGCAGCGTTACCTCCTGGAAGATATTCCAATCGGCGGGGGTAAAAATTATACTTCCCCCGGAATCTATGCTAATATCGCTATCGCCTTTTACCACACGAACTGCTGCTGTTACCGTATTCTTTGGCGGCGCCGATAGTCTGACGCTAAATTGCTTGGTCTGCCCTTCGCAGATTAATGCTTCGTCCGTATCGGTTTCAAATCCAACTTTTGCCGCCACTGCCAGGGTATGATTGCCATTCATCGTTATTGTACCCGAATCTGCCACCGGGTTGCCATCCAATTTAACTTCAAGATCGAAATACCCGTCCTGCAAGGCATAATTATAAGAAACGGTTTCCCCTACTGCAAATTGTTTAATCCCACTCTCGGGGGTTCCCGTGACCCCGGATTCCCATTCCACGGTCAAAGTATACAGGGCAGGATTGGCAAGAGCGCTCAAGGTATGATCCCTGTCCATGGTAATATTACCGGATGCCGGTACTCCCGCGCCGTCAAGTAAAACGGTTAAATTCTGGAATCCTGACTGCAAAGTATAATTATAATTAACAATGGCGCCATCGGCATAAGTAGTGGCGCCCGCGCCCGGGGAGCCATCGACCCCATTCCCTTTGGTCACGGTGAAGATGTGCAAGTTGTCCACTGAAACTGAAATTTCGTGTTCTCCTTTGTGATACTCCGAATCATA
>JAUPLE010000782.1 GCA_030837085.1 Acidobacteriota bacterium
CCAGGGATTCGGCCACATCTTCCGGCGTAACAATCTTTCCTTCCGTGAGAATCCCTTCGATGGTTAAGCTCATTACCGGGTCCAACATCAGGCCGCTTCCTTCCCATAATTCCCGGCATGCGGAATGCCGAGGGACCACCTGGGCTGCCCCGGCGGCGGCATGTTCAAAACTGACTAATCCCCACCCCTCTCCCACCGATGTATTAATCCCGACAGAGGCGGCGTTAAATATTTCATTAAGCTGCCGGACTGGAACCGACGGGATGTTATTGTCATTGGCAGTAACAATGAGCCGCTGGTATATTCCATACCGTTTGGCCAGCCGGATAACATTCCACCCCATATCTTCCACTCCCATATGAAGATGTAATTTGACATTCGCCGGTTTATTTTCGGCAAAAAGGGCAAAACCTTTGATGGTGATATCGATGCGTTTGCGCGGCTGATTCCGGTTGGCATTGAGCACGATAAAAGCGTCACGGAATTCGGGATCATCTCCATAAAGAGCGGTGATTGCTCTTTGCCTGCCTTCGGGGCTCGGCTCTCCTCCTTTCGCCGGGCAAAGAGGATAAAATTGTTTCGTGTCTACCCCATGAGCAATCACTTCAATGGGAGGGAAAGCGAATTGGGGTTTTGTTTGCCTTAAAATAGCGATGGCTTTCTCGGCCTCGTTTTTAGCGAACTGCGTATATACCACGAATTTATCGACGCCTTCCAGGGGCTCGAAATATTCAGGGGCCAAAGGACCGGCATCGATAGGACAGTACATGATTACTTTCGGTTTATTTTCCAAATCGCGGAGTTGGTTCATATATGAAGCTAACACCCAGATATCATTGAGAATAAACACCAATTGAGGGTTCAGTTCCCGGATCAACGGTACGAGGCGAGAAACCCCTTGAAGGTCTCCGCCTAATTTGGCCGGGTATATTTTCCAGCCGCTATCGTGGGGGTCGCCGTGGTAATTAATTCCCAAATGATGTATTTCATATTTATCTTTGAGCGGCTCAAATACAGAATGCATAACCCTGGCAAAGCCGGTGGCGGCAACCGCGTCACCGACGATTAGGATGCGGGGGCGATGTTCGGAATAAAGATTGTTTTCGCTTCTCATGTTATTCTCCCTGATATTGGATGTATCTATTTTTTTGAATATAAATATTTTCTTCGATTCTTTTATATAGATCTGTTTTTCTCCGCTCCAGGACAGGTTTGCTTTCCTGGCGGAACTCATCATCGATAAACCCCATGGGTAAGACATTTTCACCAGGGTAAAGACGTTCCAGCGCCCGGGTGACACTATTTTCATCCTGCACCAGGATATCGTAATCGAGGGTTTCTCCCGGGACACGGTCGATGGCGTCTTCCGCCATTATCAATCCCTGGATGACCGCATCTTCGATATTTTCGTTTTCATCTGCCGCGGCAGCGGGGTAAAACCATTGTTTTGCCATCATGGCATAAGCTACGTCCGGCAAGGGGCGTTTAATCTTCAATACGTTAAAATCCCCGGTTTTCAACCAATGGGAAACCACGAAGGGATGGACTACATCTTTATATATGAATCCTTGAGGCGCCGTTACCTGGCCTAAAAAATCACTTAAGCGCTTGAAGAGTCCCGGTTCTTTTTCCAATCGAGTATATTTAATACCGTTGTCATCTCTTTTGCCATTGTTTTGAATATAGCGGTCGATGTTCATAATTTCGCCGTCCGTTGTCCAGGTGGGTTCACTCAAGGACAGGCTTAAGCGCGCCACGTGATAAACCAACGTGGATAACGAACGAGGTAATGAAATCACAAATAATGTTTTCATGGTGGATCCTTTTAGATAAAACAGGGGCGACCCATACGGCACATCGACGCATGGTCTTTATTGGGTCGCCCTGTTTCCATTGTCAAACCCGGTTATTCTTCGGTAATCTCGATCTTTAATACGCTGTTGGGGCTGGCTGATTGTCTCATGGCATAACCCGGGGCGTTTGTAGAATCAAGTTTGAAATATACATTCGCGGCGGTAACCGCTTTCGATGCATCAAATTCCCTGGCGGTATTTCCTGGGATTGTACCTGAAGCTACGATCGGGGAGTCTTTAAGGATCGTCCCGCTGGGTGTTACTACGTACTGAAGTGTTCCATTTGTGTTGTTAATGATTTTCATAATTCCTCCATTATGTTTTTTTTTTTTTTATTCGACCACTTGATGGTTTGTTTTTCGTTCATCAAATGATACGCCCATATTATGATTCAAATTTCGTTTATAGGGGAGCAGCCAGGATTCAAAATGGGGAGAAATATCGTCCCACTGACAAAGAAAAAGAGAACTATTGTTTCACCAGGAGAACTATTATCCCAAAATGAGTGAAAGCTAGTTTTTTATAGGATGTGGCAAGGAATTTGCATTAAGAGCTTTCCCTGAATTCGGAGGGTAATCGATGAAGCTTCTCTTTGAAACACCTGGGGGACAATTATTTGAAAGCCACCTAATCGTCTCAGGGAACTTATCAGGAAATTGGGGAAAGTTTTTCTAAAGCCCTGGGAAGATATATATTGCTCCTGGTAAGACTGTTCTTGCTCCCGACAACTTTCCGGAACCCCCCGAAAGGTTACGGCGACCCCCCGACAACTTTCCGGAACCCCCCGACAACTTTCCGAACGCCCCGGAAAACTTTTCCAACACCCCGGAAAAGTTTCCCAACACCCCGGAAAACTTTCCGGACGCCGCGCAAAACTTTCCCAACACCCCGGAAAACTTTCCCAACACCCCGCAAAAGTTTTCCAACACCCCGGAAAACTTTCCGAACACCGCGGAAAACTTTTCCAACACCCCGGAAAACTTTCCCAACACCGCGCAAAAGTTTTCCAACACCGCGGAAAAGCGTGGAAG